>JAUYCY010000037.1 GCA_030692055.1 Candidatus Omnitrophota bacterium
ACGGTAAGAAAAAGTTACAAAGCTTTTTACGAAATAAAACGTTTTCTCTACTGCGAAATGCTTATACTCTCAATCAAATTCAATGGTGGACCCAATGAATGCGCCTGCGGCGCTCTTTGCTCGCGCAGAACGCAGGCAAAGATTGGGTTCAATTGTGCATATTCTTATGCAAAAGCCGCAGTGGGTTAATAAAAAAATTAGCCTTTCAAGCTGTCGCCAGACGAAGGCAATTCTACGTTCTTTTAACGCCCACAGCGTTTGCGAAGAAGCGCTTTGCCCTAATATAACAGAGTGTTTTAAGGCTGGCGTAGCCACATTTCTTATTTTAGGCAATACTTGTACAAGAAGGTGCATGTTTTGCGCTGTCAGTAAAGGAATACCGCAAAAAGTCGATCATAGCGAAGTATTTGAGATTAAGAATGCAGTGAAAAAATTAGGCTTGCGTTACGTTGTGGTCACCTCTCCGACAAGAGATGACTTAGCTGACGGCGGTTCTAAAATATTCTGCGAGGTTGTAAAAGAAATAAAAAGTCACGATAAAGCGATTAAGGTAGAAATTTTAATTCCTGATTTTTTAGGTAGCAGGAATTCTATAGAGAAGGCGGCGCATTGCGGAGCTGATGTAGTAAGCCACAATATAGAAACAGTTCCTTCTCTTTATACGAAGGTAAGAATAGGAGCAGACTATAGAAGGTCATTGTATGTTTTAAATTTAGTGAAGGAGCTAGACAACGATATTTTTACTAAATCTGGCCTTATGCTGGGATTAGGAGAAAAAGAAGAGGAGGTAATAGAAGTTTTTAGAGATTTGAGAGAGGCGCAATGCGACTTTTTGACCCTTGGCCAGTACTTAGCGCCGACAACGGGGCACTACCCTGTAAAAGAATATGTCAGTTCACAGAAGTTTTTTCATTTAGCTAACCAAGCATATGGACTAGGCTTTAGAAAAGTAAAAAGTTCTACCTACACCCGTTCCTCTTACCTTGCCCACACATTTTTCACCTGATGCTTTCTCTGAGAATAGCAACATTTGGTAATATTGCCAAATTAGGTATAAGTGTGTATATTATATACCTAATATATACAGCTAATGAAATCAAGGGTGTTCTTATGCACAACATATAGTGGTATATAAGAATACACACAATATATAGGGAATTATAGCAAATTATAATAAAATATTCTTGACATAAAAACAAAATGATATTTTAATAGTATTGTTATTACTTTATACTAAAATGAAAAGAAAGAAACTACCACGATTAATGACGATTGTAGAGCTGGCAGATTATTTAGGTTTGCAAAGGCAAACTATTTATAATTGGCTGCACCAAAAAAAGATTTCCGGATTAAAAATAGGTAAGGTTTGGCGATTTGATAGAAGGTACATAGATGAATGGCTTAAGGGAGCAGTGAAATAAGATATGGCTAGAAAGATTGGTTTATATGTTGGGTTAAGTTCAGTGGGGGCAGTAGCTGTAGAAAACAAGAAGATAATTTCTTCAGCGAGATTTGATTTAGCTTCTTTAGAAGAGGAGGCTAAGGTAGAAAATTTAAGCGAAGAGGTTAGGTGGGAAGCTCTCATTAATAAAACTCTCAGGGAAGTTGGGGCGGAAGAAAAGAATATTTACGTATCTTTAGCTGACAAAGATTTTATTTTTAGGTCGTTAGAGATGCCTTTGATGGATAAAAAGAATATTGGCCCTGCTCTTACTTATGAGATAGAAAGGTATATCCCTTTTAAGATTGACGAATTATGGTGGGATTATAGCTTTATCCGTTATCCCAAAGAGAAAAAAATGAATGTTTCTTTTGTGGGGATAAGAGAGAGCACTCTTTTTAGGACACAGGAAATACTTTCGCATTTAGGACTTAATCCTGTTATCATTGAACCTTCTTCCTTATCTTTAGTAAAAGTTGTAAAATCAGCAAAGAAATTCTCTCAGATTAAAAATTTCGCCGTCTTAGATATTACAGAGGCAGAAAGCTATCTTACCTTTTTCAATCAGGATTTGCCCGTGTTTAACCAGTACATTGTTGTTCCTAAGAAAGATGAAGGAATCGATTCCGATAAATTTATAGAGTCTGTGCGTTTTGCGTTCCAATATTTCAAAAGGGAATTCAGGGATTATGATTTAGAAAGGCTTGTGGTAGTAAGCAATTTGCGGGACGAAAAGTTAAGCCCTATCTTGAAGGAAGAACTACAAGTAGAAGCCGAGTTGTTTTCCCCATTGGATGTTACGACGAATCCTAACATTGATTTAGAAAGCATCAAGGCTTTTGGTGCTGCAACTAGCGTAGAATCTTCTTATAAATTTAAACCCACACTTAAAAAAACAGAAGTATACAAAGAAGAAACAGAAAGAAAGAAAGATATGGCGATAGAAGTACCGGCTTTAAGGTTAGGGTTGTTATTTTCTTTGGCAGGAATAGGTGTAATTGCTTTGGTTTTTCTTTCTGTTTTTTTAAGTAATGACGAGGCAGTATCAAAATATGAGATAAAGAAACAGGACGAATCTCTCTCTAGGCCAGAAGCCATCAAAGGCCTTTCCTGGAAGAAGATAGAGAGCGCGATCAAAGAACAAGAGAAGAGAATTAAAGAGCTAAAGGAATTAGGCAAGACCCCAGCTATTTCTTCTTCTTTGGATAAAATTGCCGCTTTGAGGCCGGAAGGATTATGGTTTGAAAGTATATACGGAGGCTGCGACAGAAACAAGTGTACGATTTCTATCGATGGCAACATCTTCGTGGGAGATCCTTATAGAGAGCGAGCCGGCATCGATAGTTTTATTTCTAGCGTAAAAAATGATAAAGTTATAAAAGAAAAATTTTCTAATATAGAAATGACAGTTGCAGAAAAAAGAACCATAGGCAGGTATTCCGTTACGCACTTTATTATAAAAATGGAATAATGTATTTGGTAAAGAATTAACCTAAGGAGGATAGAGGGTGAAAGATATTTTGCGCTACAAGAATGTGATAGCCGCAGTGGTAGTTATTATTATATTTATTTTTGTGATTAAAAGTACGATAGAAAAACACTACGCAGTCATGAAAATACTAGAAGCGCAAAAACTGGAGTTGGAGAATGGCAAAAAATTGATAAACAACTGGCAAGAAACTAATAGGCAGATTAGGGAATTAGCTGATAAATTTTTTGCTAAAGACACTTCGCAATTTAAAACATTTGTTGAACAGCAAGCGCAAAGTTCAGGAATAACTGTCAATTCTTTAGTCCCATCGAAACAGAAAAAGGACTTCTATTTGGAAGTAACGATAAGCATAAAAGGCACCCCTGGTGCATATGAAGATATAGTGAAATTCATTAAGTCCCTTGAGGACAAAAATATCACAACAGAAATGTTGAGGGTAAGCAATGATTTATACGGCAACCAGCGTAAAAGGAACATAGAGATAACTTTAAAAAGTTTTCTTATGAAGGATTGAAGGTATGTATATGAAAAGAATTATCCTCGTAATGTTTGCGAGCGTCATTATCGTAAGCGTGGCGCATGCTCAAGAAACGATTAAAGATGATCCTTTTGAATCAGCGCTTCCCCAGAGGCAGGAAGCACAGCCCGGCGCCGGTGAGCACACAACAGCAATCGCTCCTCCGTCGATAAGCATAGAGGGAATGCTTTGGGGTACCAGTATTCCGCAGGCGATAATTAATGGCGACGTATACAAGGTAGGGGATACTCTTAAGGATTTAGATGCTAAGATATATAAAATTGAGGAAAATAGGATTTTTATATTTTATGGTGGAAAATTATTTGAAATGAATATCAGTAAAAAGGAGGCAAAATGAGGAAAATAATTTCCGTCCTTTTAGTTGTTATGTTCGTACCTTTGAATTTTAGTTTTTCGCAAGAAGCTATGTACGGCGACTATCTTATCGCCAGCACCCAAAAGATAATTTCTTTGGATTTAGAGGGAGCAAGGCTTGTAGATGTTTTAAAGATGCTTAGCCAGCAGACGAACCTTAACTTCATTTCAACTGAAGCAGTAAAAGATAGGGCTTTGACCCTCTATTTGGACAAAGTCCCGCTAAAAGAAGGGCTGGATTTAATTTTTAAAGCAAACAATTTGGCTTATGACTATTACCCCGAAGGCAACCTGTTTATAGTCAAAGAGTTGGGTAAGCCTGCGATTGAACTGCGAACAAAAGTATACCGTTTAAAATACGTAAGGATAAAATCATCAAGGATGGAGAAAGAGGTGAAGGCTATAATGGATGCTACACGCGTCGCCGGCGCACAACAAATGACAGCGGGAGGAGCGTCAGCGTCATCAGGAGGCGGTGGCACCTCTGGTGATGACGCAGGCTCTAAAGATGAAATAGGGTTAAAAAATTCCCTCAAAAAAGTAATTACAGAGTTTGGAAAGGTAACCGAAGATCCCATAACTAATTCCCTTATTGTAACCGATGTGCCTTCACAATTTTCTGTTATTGACGAAGTAGTAGCTAGCTTAGATGTGCCTACGCCTAAGGTTATGATTGAGGTAGAAATGCTTGATGTTTCCAAAACATTGGTTGATAAAATAGGTTTTAAATTCGGGGCCGACAGCAACTATAACGGTGATTTCACCACTGCCTATACAGGCCCAAGCAGACAATCCGCGTTTCCTTTAGACCTTTACCGACACGATATCACTTCCCCTACGTTTACTTATGGTAATTTAGCTCTAGGTAATATTAACGCTTTAATGCAATTCTTAGCCCAGGATACATCGACAAAAATTTTAGCCCGGCCAAAAATCCTTACTCTTTCTAATGAAACAGCAGAGGTGAATATTACTACTGATGAAGCTATAGGCCTTACTTCAACTACTGTTGAAACTACCACTACTCAAACCATAGAGAGGACACAAACAGGCACGAAGCTAAGAGTTACCCCTCAGGTCAATCTTGGAACCGGAGAGGTTACACTTTTCGTAGAAGTTTTTACTAGAGAGGCAACAGAAGGTGATTTCAGCGTGGCAGGGATGAGCGGCGGAAAGGTAAGAAATCCTGAGGAGAGAGCGGCGCGGTCAGTGTTAAGATTAAAAGACGGCGAGACGCTTCTTATTGGTGGATTGATAAAGAAGAAAGACACAAAAACAAAGCAGAAAGTGCCTTTCTTGGGAGATCTTCCTTTTATAGGAAATGCATTCCGTTATAAAAGCAATCAGGGTATCGATAGAGAGCTTCTTGTATTTTTAACTCCCCGTATCGTGGCGGATACATCTATGCTAAGTGCAGAGAAGAAAATTGCCCCTAGAGAACAGTATTTTTCAAGGAAAGAATCTATCGGCCTCGTCTTGGATAAGTATGCAAATTATTGATATTTGCTATCAGCCCTGAGTAAAGCCGAATTTTTAGTATTGTTCAGAGCCAGGCAAGCGAAGCTAATAGGTTATGTTATTTGGGCGAACTTATTGACCAGTAGGGTGTATCCTTCGCGCGATACGCTTTGTATAGGCAACACAATACATTCCAATTTTAAAATAATTATTTAATAAATTTAAAACCTTTAGGCAAAGAAGGATTTTTTTGTAAATTTTTTTACGCATGCCATGCTAACTCATTGTAGAATACAATGCCAAAGTATAAAAGATTAGGCGATATATTGATTTCTGAAGGAGTAATTACCAAGGAGCAACTCGACGAAGTTATTACTTTACAGCAAAAGGAAGGGGGTAAAATTGGCGAAGCCTTACTTAGGCTGGGATATGTTAGCGAGGAACAAATAGTTATCGCTTTAAGTAAGCAATTATCCATACCCTATATTTCTTTAGCTTCAGGAAAACTCAAACCCGCTGCTGACCAGAATTTAGAACAAATTATCCCTTACGATTTTGCCATAAAGAACCAGATTCTGCCGCTTTCGCGCAGCCTCAATTCCTTAACTGCAGTAATGTTTGATCCGCTGGATTTAATTCTTCTTGATAATCTTAAAAAAATTACCGGCTGTGAAGTTAATATCGTAATCTCCACAAGGTCAGATATTCTAAAAGCCATCGAAGCATTTTACGGAAAAGACAGGGTTTTTCGTGAGGCTATGGAGTTTAGGGGAGAAGAGAAGGGGGAGATAAAAGAGATATTTTCAGAAGAGACCGATTTAAGTTTAGATAAAATAATAGCTCAGGCTGAAGAAGCGCCTGTTATAAAATTAGTAGATTTAATAGTAAGGCAGGCGATAGAGGAGAGTGCCTCCGACATTCATATAGAGCCTCGTTATGACAAGCTAAGTTTACGGTATCGAATTGATGGCAACCTCTACGAGATGCCTTCGCCTTCCGCAGCTCTTTATTTGCCTATTATTTCGAGAGTCAAGATACTTTCCAAAATGGATATTGCCGAAAAACGCCTTCCTCAGGATGGCGGTTTTATGGTAAAAATAGGAGACAGGCTTATTGATCTTAGGGTTTCGAGTTTACCGACTATTTATGGAGAAAAAGTAGTTTTGCGTATACTTGACAAAAGCCGTATACCTTTAGATTTAGCAAAGCTAGGATTTCTTCCTCAGGAGTTAGAAAAGATAAGAAAAGGCCTTAATTGTTCCTATGGTTTGATTTTGCTTACAGGTCCAACAGGAAGCGGCAAGTCAACCACTCTTTACGCTGCTTTGCACGAATTAAATTCGCCTACTTTAAATATTCTTACCGTTGAAGATCCCGTAGAATACCGTATGGAGGGTATAAATCAGGTTCAGGTAAAGTCGGAAATTGGCTTAACTTTTGCCAATGCCCTGCGCTGTTTTTTAAGACAAGACCCAGATATAATCTTAGTAGGAGAGGTAAGAGACTTAGAAACTGCGGAGATATGCATAAGGTCAGCCTTGACAGGCCACATTGTTCTTTCTACGCTTCATACTAATGATTCACCCTCTACTATTACGCGTTTGATAGATATTGGTATTCCTAATTATCTCGTAGCAAGCTCTTTAAGGCTAATTGTTGCACAACGCCTGATACGTAAGCTTTGCACTCAATGTAAAGAGTCTTATGAGGTGAGGAAAGAAGAATTACCCGTAGCAATAACGTTGAATTCTCCTATAATATATAAGGCTAAAGGTTGTGAAAAATGTAATTTTATCGGGTATAAAGGTAGGAGTGTAATCGCTGAAACTCTTCTCGTTGATGAAGAAATCAGAGAAACGATATATAAAGGTTCAAGTGCACCACAGGTTATGGCAATGGCGAGAAAGAAGGGGATGATGAATCTTTTAGAAAGCGGGCTAAAGAGAGTAGAAGAAGGTATTACTTCTTTAGAGGAAATTCTTTCTGTGGCTACGGTCTATTAACCCGAAAAATGCTTTTGGAAAACAGAATATTTCATAACTACAAACAACATAGCAAATTGTGGATTAACTGCTATGCACAAAAAAGTACGAAGCATTTTTCGCCTACGGCAGCCCTAATTTTGCAAAAAAGAGAAATTGCTAAAGCCGCAAGAATAGCTGGTTTCATACAGAGTGCTGTAAAATCAATTACATTCAGTAAAATTAGGACTGGGTTAACCCAGCCTTTTATTTATAAGGGGCTGCCCTTCGGGTAAAAATGAAATTTTAAATTGTATTTTTTGGGTTAAAAAAATACTATTTTTTATTATTTTATATGTGATATAATAAAAAAAGATATGCTAAGATTTAATTATATAGCTAAAACAAGGGATTCTAAAACCATAAAGGACATAGAAGACGCCTCTTCCAAAGAAGAGCTCATTGCTAAATTAAAATCAAGAGGGCTTTTCATAATGTCTGTATCCGAGGCTAAGTCAGGAGAGGAGAAATCAGTCCTTTCTCTCCTGTCATTTAAGCGTAAAGGCAGGCGTTCTTCCGTAAAACTTCAGGACATAGCTTTTCTCGCGCGCAATTTAGCTACTACTCTTTCTAGCGGAGTTACACTGCTACGCAGTTTAGAGATTTTGTCTATCCAGACAGAGAGTATAAAATTAGGCAATATATTGAAGAATTGCGGTGACCAAATAAAAGGAGGTTTATCTTTTAAAGAAGCAGTCGCTAAATACCCAACTATTTTTCCTCCCCTGTGGCGAGCCATTGTTGAAGTAGGAGAGGCTTCGGGTAACCTTCCTTCCGTGTTAGATAAATTGGCTGACTATTTAGAAATGAGGATGGAGTTTGAAAGAAAGATAAAAAGCGCATTGATATACCCGTGTATCTTAATGGGAGCAGCTATTATCGCTGTATTTATTTTCTTTAACTTCATTCTTCCTAAATTCGATGTCATCTTTAAAGAATTTAAAATAGAACTGCCTTGGCCTACTCAAATTCTTTTTGGCATAAGCAGGATTTTCACAAATCATTTTGTTTTAGTAGTCTTATTTTTTGTGCTTTCAGGCATAGGCATTTATCTTTTCCTAAAACGCCCGGAAACCAAGGCAATACGTGATAGGCTGAGTTTGAAACTGCCTTTGACAGGAGACCTTTTTTTTATCTTTGCCATAGAGCGTTTTACTTCCACGATGAATATTCTTTTAGAAAGCGGGCTTCCGCTCGTGTATGCTTTGGAAATTTCTGCCAGAGGAGTAGGAAATTCTGTTTTGGAAAAAAATATTGCTTTTGTAAAAGATAAAATCAAGGACGGCGCTTCTTTATCAAGAGAGTTTAGCAAGCTAAATATTTTTCCGATATTAGTCTCGGAGATGGCTAGAATAGGAGAAGAAACAGGCAGTATGCCTGAGATTTTTAAGAAAATCGCCATTCATTATAACAAAGAACTTTCAAGCAGGGTAGAGCGTCTTATTTCCGCTTTTGAGCCCATAATGATTCTTGTGATAGGCGTTATCATTGGAACGATTGTTATTTCTTTATTTTTACCTTTATTTAAACTTGCTACGCTGGGAGCCGGTGGCGGTTAAAAAAAAGGTTGCATCGTAGAGAAGAATATGGTATAAATAAAATAATAAGGATAAGGTGTGTATCTATTGTATTAACCAAGATTCAAGGAGGTGCAAGGTGAAGAAGGGTTTTACGTTAATGGAGTTGATCGTAGTAGTTATCATCATTGGAATTCTGGCGATGATTGGTTTGCCTCAGTTTTTTAGGGTAGCGGAAAGAGGAAGAGCATCTGAAGGTGTTGCTGCGTTAGGCGCGGCAAGATCATCTCAGCTAAGGCGTGCATCGGAGCGTGGTGTAACAACGGCGGCGCCAGCAGATCTTGACATGGAGGCAGCAAACCTTAGATATTTTACTATGCCGATTACCCTTGTGGGAGCAATAAATGCAAATGATCCAGCCCAGGCAGCTACTGTAATAGCTACCGTAGCACGAAATGCTACTGATAATAGTAATTTTGGTGCGTATACGTTGAGTATAGCAGTAAACGGAACTATCACTTGTGTGGCTGGCACCGGCACAAACATTTGCCCAGTGCTCGGTTATTAAGGAATAGATATTAGAGATAGTTTTAGTGTAAGAAGTCGGATTTAGCAGTATTCTTTTAGCAAAATGGGTTCTAGCTAAAAAGAATAACAGGGTTAAATTTAAGAGAATTTAAATTAGGTATTTTAGTGAAATAGAGTCAGAAGATACCCAATTCGCCTAAGAACTTGCTGTGTAACTAGGAAGAATTATGAAGAAAAATAAGGCAATGACTCTTATGGAAATTGTAGTAGTGGTGATAATCGTGGGAATTCTTGCTACCTTGGGAGTGGTTAGCTTTAGGCAGACCGTTGTTAACGCATACGAAAGAGAAGCTCAGGCAAACTTGGTGCTTATTCAGCAGGCAGAGCATACCAATTTCTTGGAAACCCGGCAGTTTGTGTCTTGCGCTGATGCAGCCACTACTTGTAACGTAGCGTTGCATCTAAATCTTCCTGCAAGAAGCTACGCGTATTCTGTAGAGGCTACCAACGATGCCGACCCCACTCTTTCTACTTTTGTTGCCAGTGCAACTGTAGGAGTAGCAACTGATGCCTGCACCTTGGGAGCGCACGATTATACTATTGATAATGATGATGTAACTGCAACCAGAGGTGATCAATGTGCTATTATACCGGAGCCTCCTCCTGAGGAGCCTCCTGCTTAGGAGCCTCCTGATACGAATTAATAAAATCTATGAAAGGCAACTACACTTTTTTAGGTAAATTTTTTTTAAAGAGCCATAAAGGGTTTTCGCTTATGGAAGTAATTGTGGGGGCAGTGATTATCGCTATGGTTTTTGGCGGGCTTACCGCGGTTTTTGTTAACGTGAGGCGTTATGTTCTTCACGCAAACCGCAGGCTGGTAGCGACTAACTTGGGAAGGGAAAGCTTGAATAGCTTATATAGGGATGTTCGTGCTGATACTTGGAATGCTGGTAACCTTAGAGTAGGCGTTCTTCCTCACCCCGTTAATGACGCTATCATCGATAATTCCAATTATATAGGTAACGTTTACACAGTAACAGCTGGGCCAGGCAATAGCCAGTATCGCCAGGTAACCGTAAGCATAAACTACCAAGCAGATTAAGGTGCCCGAATATTACAGGCGCAACTAAAGAATTAATACATTCACTACGCTTAGTGTAACCTTTAAGTTAAACATCAGGCCCAAAGGTTTGAAGAAAATCAAATGGGTTGATTCTTGGAAACCTCGAGATATTTATATTTTAGAATAAAGAATTTTATATCATGTCTGCAAAGAAAAAAACACTTTCTCTGGTAGAGCTTATTATAGCTATAGCGCTTTTAGGCGTTATCGTTTTAGGCGCATTTTCTTTTGATATTGGAAGTAGGCATTTATTGCGGGCTTCAGAAACAAAGACGCAAGTGCTAAATGAGGCGACTTTGGTTTTAGACTATATTACTAAAGACGCCTTGAGAGGGATAGGCGATATGATTGATCCCGCCCTCTCGATTGATAATGCTGGTTTTTTGCTGATTAAACAGGATGGAGATCCAGACAATGGGGTTCTAGGAAATGGGATTCGTGATGTAAGTAATGCTGTTGACCATGTCATAGCATATGGCCTTAATAATAACACCGACATTATTAGATGTAATATTACAGTTAATCCACCTGTGATTAACCCTGCCGCTTGCCAAGTGCTCTCGCGCAGAGCAATTAACGCGGGTTTTGTCATGACTCCAAATCCTATCGTGGATAACACGGCGCATATCAGCGTGACGCTTCGCTTTAACCCCGCACAAGCAAGAGATGCTTTCAATAACCCTCAGGTTACTGCGCAGACGGACATTGAAGTTCCTGGCCAATCTCTTAATTAATTATTTTATCCATCCCGCACCCGCCTACCCAGCAGGGTGTCCTGTTGGACTACTCCGTATAGTTCTTTAGTATTTCGGTAACGGCTATGGCTAGTGATGCTTGTATCGTATAAATGCAAATATCAAAAATTAAAGATCAAACTGACAATGTAAAATTTAAAATTTTTGAATTTTAATATGTAATTTTGATTTTTACACTTTAATTTTTGAATTCGGTTGAAATAGGCGTCGTTACCGTAACCCTTAAGCTGTTACCGTTATTGCGAAGTAAGCGCACTGCCGGTAGGGAGGGAAGGTCATCCCAGCATAACGTCGGGACGGATGAGAGCAATGAGTAAACTTTAAAAAAACATTTGCATATTAAGCGAGAATATGTATAAAATATATACGGCTATTGTATTATTAAAGTTAAAGGAAGTGCATAATGAAAAAAGGTTTTACATTGATGGAGTTGGTTGTGGTGATTATCATTATCGGAATTTTAGCTATGATCGGTTTCCCACAATTTTTAATGGTAGCCGAAAGAGGAAGAGCTTCTGAGGGCGTTAATGTTTTGGGTATACTAAAATCATCTCAGCTAAGATATGCAACAGAGCATAGTACAACAGCAACTGATATAGATAGTCTTGATATGCAGCCGCCAAACCTTAGATATTTTACTATGCAAGCATTTCCTGCAGCATTAGACCCGTACGATCACGACAATGTAAATTCTGTGGTCGCTACCGTGCAACGTAATAATATTGATAATATTAGTTTTGGTAGCTATGCCCTAAGTATAGCGGTAAACGGAAGTATTACTTGCGCTCCCGGCAATGAAAGCAGTAATATTTGCCAGGCGTTAGGTTATGCTGCCGCCCAGTAAGATGGCGGTGCAATGAAGAGTAAGGGCAATAAGTGAAGGTAAGATATTATGAGAAGTTTGATTTCTTCCTTACCAGAATGCGTCTTGTGGCATTATGTAGAGAGCGGAGGAGTCAAATGCGTAAGATAGCACTATTTTTTGCCTTATTTTTCATTTCTAATTCTTTTTCCTATGCCGCGCCCTGCTACGGCACGAAAATGCCCAAGAAAAATGGTTTTTTTACCGGAGTCCAATCACATATTATTTTTAAAAGATACTTAAAAAATGATTACGGAAAGTTAAGAAGTTTGCAGAGTTTTTACCTTCTTTCCTACGGCGTATTTGATTGGCTTTCCATTGATTTAAAAGGCGGCGCAGGCTATATAAAACAGCACCCTGCCAGCGGTGATGAAATTGATTACTCAACGGGTTTTGCCGGCGGCTATGGATTGCGCTTACGGCTCTACGAAAAAAATAACTTTAAGGCAGTTTTCGGTTTTCAGCATATAAGCGTGCATCCTAAACGAACATATGTTTCAGGCGTTAAAAATAAAGCAGTGCTGGATGATTGGCAAGTGTCTCTTTTAGCTTCGTATGATATTGGTAGGGTTACGCCTTATGTTGGGACACGTTGGTCAAGGCTTGACTATATTCATTGGGTAGATGACAACAGAAGAAGAAAGATGTCAGATTTGACAAAATCTACCGGACTTATTCTTGGCGCAGATTTTTCTGTTACGCAAAAACTGTGGCTTAATTTGGAAGGCAGTTTTTTTGACAGCGATGCGCTTGCCGTTAGCGTAAATTATCAATTTTAGCTATAAGCTCTAAGCCCCTTGGTTACTGGCAGCGTATCAATTTACAATTATGGTAACAACTTACTTTCCGCCGGAGGCGGATTCGCCTCAGGCGGAAAATCCGAAATCCGATGGTTCGACTACGCTCACCATCGGCACTGAGCGAAGTCGAAGTGCCGAATATCGTCCCTCGGAAATACTCGGGACGACCCTGAGTATTTCCGAAGGGTCGAAACCCGAAACACCTGCCTGCCGGCAGGCAGGAATCCGAATATCTAATTTTCAAATGACCAAAACAATAAATATTTGTTTTGAGCGCTTGGATTTTATAAATTTGAACATTGCTTCGAATTTCGGATTTCGTGCTTCGAAATTTAGCCTGTTATCTGTTACCAAAACTGTGGCGAGCTATACAGCAAGCAAGCTGCAAGCAAGACTTCCCGCCAGTGCTTATTAAAAAGAATAAAGAAGAACTTCAGGCTTATTTAGAGGATACCTCTAACCTTAAAGGTAATGCCAGCCTGCTTTATCTTCCTGAAAATAAAAATGAAGTTTGCGCTGTTATAAAAGATTGTTCACGTAAGAAAATCCCTTTTACAATTAGTGCAGGTAAAACCGGGACTACCGGAGGCTGCGTGCCTTTGGAGGGAGCGATTATTTCGGTAGAGAATTTAAAAAAAGTCATAGGTATCGATAAAGAGCTAAAAGTAGTTCATCTTGAGCCTGGCGTAACTTTTCAGGAGTTAGAGAGCCAGGTAAATAAATCCAGACTTACTTTAAGAGCGTCTCCTACTGAGAGTTTGGCATGTATAGGCGGAGCGATTTCAACATGTGCTTCGGGTGTGCGCGGATTTGGTTATGGTTCTATGAGAAACTATGTATGCGAGATTGAAATGGTGCTGGCGACAGGCGAGAGTATTAAGATTAAACGCGCCGATTTCGTTTCAAAAAAAAGATTTTTTAATTTTATATACGAGGGTAATAATTTTAAGTTTAGCGTGCCTTTCTATAATTTACCCAAGGTAAAATCGCAAGCCGGCTATTTCACAAAAGACAATATGGATTTAATTGATTTATTCATTGGCAGTGAAGGCACGTTGGGTATTATTACTTCTTGTAAGCTAGCGCTACAGGAAATGGCTTTTAATATTTTTGACGGATTAGTATTTTTTACGAGAGAAAGTGATGTTTTTAGTTTCGTCAATATAATAAGAGAACTAAAGGAAAAAGGCGAGTTGAAGCCCGCATCGTTAGAGTTTTTTGATAGAAATGCCTTAAGCCTGCTAAGAACCGAATATCCTTTTATTCCAGAAGCCGAGGCCGGGGTTTATTTTGAACAGGAAGTAGAGAGTAATGATAATTATAACTATCTTTTTGAAAAATGGGTGTCTTTAATAGAAGAAACTCAAGCTTTGAAAGACAAGACTATTTTCGGAGATAACGTCCGCGAGAGGGAAAAAATATTTGAAATCCGGCACAAGCTTCCGCAGCTGATTAATGAGTTTTTGAGGCAGCATAAACAATTAAAAGCAGCTACGGATATAGCTGTTCCTTGGAAAAATTTTATCCAAATGTATGATTTTTACAAAGAAATAGCTAGAAATTCGGATATTGATTACGTCAATTTTGGCCATATCGCAGAATCACACTTACATTTTAACTTTCTTCCTAAGACCGACCAGGAGAGCGCAAAGGCAAAAGAATATTTAAAGCAATTTTACAAAAAGGCAGTTTCTCTGGGTGGGACCGTATCTGCCGAACACGGCATAGGAAAGATAAAGAAGCCTTACTTAAAAATTATGTATAACGAAAGCCAAATTAAGGAAATGGTAATGCTTAAAAAGTACTTTGATCCGCAGTGCCTTTTAGGTTTGGATAACATATTTGAGAAAGAACTCCTTTTTAAACACAGATAATCACAGATGAAGACCGCAGATAGTCATAGATAATTGATCTGTGCTAATCTGTGGTGTTTATCGGTGCTCATCTGTGTAGTGAAAATTTTTAAAAATGAAGAAAGAACTTGATGTCGTTGCTGCCTTAATAAAAAAAGACGATAAGGTTTTTCTCTGTCAGAGAAAAGAAGGGGATAGCTTTGCTTTGCTTTGGGAGTTTCCCGGAGGCGTTGTAGAAGAAAACGAAACATTCGAGGAGGCTATAGAACGCGAAGTAAAGGAGGAGTTGAGTTTAGAGGTAAAAGTTGAAAAGTTACTGGAAGTGTTTGAAGACGAAAATGAAGAGCTAAAGATAACTGTTTATCTTTTTGCCTGTTTTGCGGCAGGAGGTTCGCTAGAAGCGAAAGATTGCAATGCTTTCGGGCTATTTTGCCTTGAAGAAATAGCAGCATTGAATCTATCGCCAGTAGATGGTAAAATACTTATGTATTTAAAGAATACCGCCATTATCTAAATAACCTTTATGTATTTGTAAACTATGGGAAATATCAGCTTAACGACAAAAGAAAAGAAGCTCTCAAGCCTTATCTTAGCGCTTACTTTTGCGTTTGTCCTTTTCTACAATATATTTATTCAATTCCTTTCGCCCGCTTTATATGAGGGTGATAGCTATTACCATGTAGCAGTCGCTAATTTCATAAAGAATTTCGGCCCTCGCTACGAATTCCGGTGGGCTCAATTTTCTACGTTCACGAATTCATTTTCAGATAAAGATTTTTTATTCCATGTATTTATTATTCCCTTTTTATATCTTACCAACAATATCTTACTGGCAGCGAAATTAGCTGTTGTATTCTATAATGCTTTATTTCTGCTGGTTTACGCTTTTATCATACGCAAATACATTCCAAATTTGTTGGCGGCCTGTTTATTGTTGTACTTGATTTTCTCGTTTAATTTTTCTATTTATTTTCTGTATCTTAGGCCAGCCACCTTAGCAAATATTTTTACCATATTAGGTATTTATTTTCTTATAAATAAAAAATGGGTAAAGTTATTTATTTTGTCATTATTGTATCCGCTCGCGCATATATCATTTTTTATGATTATAGTTTTCGCGGTCGTCTGTGAGGCTGTAAGATATATACTAACAGATGAGTTTTTCTTTAAAAATATTTATTTTGCAACTATCGGTAGCTTACTTGGCTGTTTTCTTCATCCTAACTACCCTCATAATTGGACCTCTATTTATCTTAATGCATATTTAGTACCTTTGTATTCCATAAAAGATATAGGATTTGACTTTGGCGGAGAACTATTTTCTTATTCCTTAAAAAAGGCTATAATTGATAATTTTGCTTTATTTTTTACTTTTAATATAGTTTTATGGATGCTTTTTATAAAAAGAATAAAGGTAAGCCTGTCTACGCTTATGTGGTGGGGTTGCACTAATGTCTACATGATATTTTCATTTTTAAGCAATAGGAACTGGTATACAACAAATGTTTTGTTTTTTATTTTTTTTGCATCTTATATAAAAGACTGGCTGAGCCTCAAAGAACGTAAGGAAGCTTTATCAAAAATAAGAATTTCTATCATAACCTATGCTTTTGTTTTTCTTCTATTTATCGCATTCAGCTATAAAGAGGTTACAAGGTCTGTAAGGCAGATGGTGACGCTAAGCAGCTCTTATGAAAGATTCGGGAATTGGATGAAGCTTCATATTCCCGAAGGTGAGACTATATACCATTCCTCATGGGGAGATTCCCCTTATTTTATATGCTTAAATCCTAAGAACAATTATTTTGTAGTCCTTGATCCTATTTATATGTTCGCTTATTCACCAGAAAAATATAAACTTTATACAGATTTAAAAAAAGGCAAGATAGACAAGCCCAGTGAGGTCTTAAGCAAAACATTTAAAGTCAAATATGGCTTCGTCCGCCAAAAGACAAAATTGTCCCGTTTGATTAAAGAAGATCATACTCATTTTAAGGTTCTTTACGATGATGGGTGGGGGATTGTTTTTGAGGTGATGAATAACGAGAAAAAAGCTTAAACCCGAATTTTGCGATAGAAAAGCAGTTATTACATAACTACTTGCACCATCAATGGTTAGTACAATGGGTAATGTATCTAAATGGTGCATCGCAAAATTCGCCTACCTTAATATTTATATTAAGGATGGCCGCCCTAATTTTATAAACATAAGTTTATAGGTTATGCGTAAACTAATGAATAAAATCAATGGTTTTCTTAATGCCTTACCTTTCAATAAAATTAGGGCGGGGTTAACCCCGCCCCTTCTTTCGAAGGGGCGGCCCGAAGGGCAGATTTTTCTAATGAAAATCTGGGTTAAAATATTCGATATCTTTATGCCTAATCAGTGTAATTATATAAAAATGAGAAATAAATTACTTACTTTATTAAAAAATGATGCCTTATATAAGGGCGAAGTAAAACTTTCTTCAGGAAAAATTAGCAACTTCTACATAGACGTACGTCGAGTGAGTTTGGCTTCCCAAGGAGTTTATTTAATTTCAAATTTGGTTTGGGGCCTTATTAAAGAGGACAATATTACGGCTATAGGCGGGCCTACCTTAGGTGCAGATCCCATCGTGGCAGGGGTATGCATGCTTGCCCATAAAGATAAAAGAGAGTTGAAAGGATTTCTCATCCGAAAAACCCCCAAAGAACATGGTCGTCAACAACTGATTGAAGGCAAGGAGCTGGCAAGCGGAGAAAGAGTAGTGATAATTGACGATGTAGCCACTAGCGGTTCTTCTTTGGTAAAAGCAGTTGAGACTTTACAAAAAGAAAAGATAAGTGTAGTTAAGGCAATAGTAGTGATAGATAGAGAAGAAGGCGCAAAAGAAAATCTTGCCAAAGTTAACTGTCCTCTCGTTTCGCTTTTTACTAAGAGCGATTTCTTTTAAACACAGATGATCACAGATTGGAAAACAGATGATCACAGATATTTATCCGAAAATCAAAAAGCGAGCATCAAAAGGTAAAAATATAACTTTTATTTTCAAACTTCCATCTTTTTTCGTTTCCGTCCTACATCCTACGTTCCACGTCCTACGTTTTCCGGTCTTTGGTCTTTGGTCTTTGGTCTTTGGTCTGTTTTCGACCGGTTGCGTTACCACCGAATATGATGTTGGTACCCACAAGCAAGATATTATGTTCTATTCTACGGAAAAAGAGGTTGCCTTGGGGCAAAATATTGCTAAGGAAGTCGCTAAACAGTTTAAAATTTCTAACAGTCCCTATGATATTGAAAGGGTAAATAAAGTAGGAAGGCGGATAGCGGATATTTGTGACCGCAAAGAAATAGCTTATTACTTTTACGTAATTGAAGCAGATGAAAAAGGAGAATCGCAGAAAAACGCCATTAGCCTTCCCGGCGGTTATGTCTATATTTTTAAAGGGCTGCTCGATGAGCTCAGCGACGATGAGCTTGCTTTTGTCCTTGCGCATGAAATCGGCCACGTAGTTTCGCGCCACGTAATAAAGAAACTTCAGGCAGCCATGGGTTATAATCTTTTAATTGTTGCGTCTGGGGCTGTCAGCCGTGACCCGCAGTTTACGCAAGGCCTTTCCTATGCGCTTGCCCAGATTATGGCAGCATACTCCAGAGAAGATGAGTTTAATGCCGATGAACTGGCTGTAAAATACGCACAAATCTGTAAATATAACCCTAAGGCCGGGATAGAAGTTTTAGAGAAACTTTACAAAGAGAACAAAAAGGAACTGCGTCCTATTTCTTATTTCAGGACACATCCTTACACTGCACAACGTATAAGGCATATCAAGGAAGTCCTACGCCTGCCGCTTGGCGTTGCGGATTACATTAACTAATAAACCGCGGATTATCACAGATGAAAAATCGCAGATAACCACAGATAAACCCAACTTTTGCGTTAGCAAAAGAGTCCCGACGAATGTCGGGACAAACTTGGGTTCATCCACTGCTTTCGTTTGAGAATACAAGCATTTCGCATTAGATAAAAGTATTTATTTCGTAAAAAGCCTTGGAACTTTTTATTACATTACGAATGCGTGATAACGTGTTATTTGGCAAAACGTTACAGATTACAGAAACAGCCTAATGCACAATCTCGGATAAATAGCTGCGATCATCTATGTTTTAGGTGAGATTTTTTATCACTATAAGAAAGGACATGCTTAAAGAGTTGTGCAGGATATGAAATATGATGGGGCTCGCTATATTTTGTGTTCGTTCATATATATAGCACATAGCCGCACTTAATATAAATAACGGAAAGATTTCTTGCGGATTTCTGTGTAACATAGCAAAAATAGAAGAAACTATTAGTGCCGAAGCCACAAAACCATATTTTTGTTTTGCCAAATTATATAAAAACCCTCTAAAAAACAATTCTTCAGCCAAAGGCCCGAATAAGATAATTTGTAATAATAAAATTGAGACTAAAAAGTTATCCTTTAAGGATAAAAATAGCCCTATAACGGGATTCAAGGAAAATCTCATACCCATTTTTTCTAAAATTGAGTAATTTAAAAAAAATAGGCCTAGTATCACCGGTAATATTGTAATGTAAGACTTCAGCGTAAAAGAAAAACATCTCTTTTTTAAATTAAAACCAAAAGTTTTTAAAGAAATAAATTTCATAATTATCATTATCACCCCTACCTCAACGGCAAAATTCAAAAATAAAGGAAGAGCTTTTATGTTAATTTTCCATTTTGGCAACAATATGATAATTTCAAAAAGATACGTTACTAAAATAAGTAAAATAATAGAAAGGATAAGCTTACTTGCGTTTTCCTCGGATAGCGTAAAGCGTGACTGTTGCACCGCGATAGGTAGGATTTTTTTTCTAAAATTTCTGATTGTAAATGAAATGAGATTGCCAAAACCAATAATAAGAATAGCAAGATAGATTACGGTAAGAATTTCCAAAACAGAGCTATTAGGATTTTTTAAGAGTTTAAGAGTATCTAAAGAAAGCTTTAGCTCTTTATGGGGTGGAGTGGGAAGAATGGCTTGCAGAGAAATTATGGCAATCAAACAAGGCAGCGTTAGAAGAATGTATATATTTCTTTTTTTATTCATGATAAAATTTGTGCATAGTAAAAATTTTAAAAGGCTAATCGTAGACGCCAGGCGAACCTATCGACACTTCCTTGTCATACAAAAAAGGTGTTTTGTCAAAACGTTAATAAAATACCGTGCGCGAACTCCATTCCAAAATTATTTGTTCAATCTCAGATTAGTCAACACCAACTGAACAATTGGATGTGGCCATGATTCGTAGCCAATAAGTCCTGGCTCGACTGGCAATATGCTTGTTTTAAAAATGCCTTTCTTACCCGGGATAGCCGTCTTGGCGTCAAGATATAGCTTCTGTTTCAATTTGCTTTCTATCTTCAAAATCATTATTTGGCTTCCGTCTTCCTTAATTTCTTGGGTAAATCGCAATGCAATGTCGGCTTTTTGTGGATCTTTTTGATATTTTAAGCTAACAATTTTATTGTCCTTAATATCCACATCAGCTCCGAAAGATTCACCGGGAAAAAGGTATATATCGCCATTGTGAACATAGGGAATCTTGTCATAAGATGCCTCGTAATAATTTTCTTTATCAATATGAAGCTTAAGAGTAAAAGGAGCGCGAAAAACAACCTCATCCGTTACAGTTTTTGGCTTGGCCTGTGGATCATCTCCGGCGTACGCGTTTAGAGCGAACGCAAGGGATAGAATAGTCATTGTGACATACCTTATATATGCGCCTCCTTTGTAGAAATAGTTCGAATCCCTGACAACTCGAGTCCCAAAAATCACTTATTCTCATTGGGGGGGGTACTTAAAAAATATGGCGGAGAGGGGGAGATTTGAACTCCCGGTCCCGCTTTTGGCAGGACTTCCGATTTCGAGTCGGACGCTTTCAACCGGGCTCAGCCACCTCTCCAGTTAAAATTTACTATAAAATTAACTCTACCGGTTTTTCCGCCAAAATTTATCGAGTAAATTTTGGCGAGACCTCGCCTAATCAAATATTAAGGTGGCGGGCGAGACCGGCGCATTCAACCACTCTGCCACCTCTCCATAATCATTATTCTCTACCAAACTTCCTTATTTTTCGTCGGCACTGAGCTTATATAAGCGAAGTGCCTTTATCTGCTTTCTTCAATGATTTTCTTTTCTTCTTCGGTTATGCTGTAAAGTTTATAGACTAACTCATCAATTTCTTTATCGGTTTTGTCTATTTGGTGCTGAATTTGTTCTTTTTCATTGCCTTGTGCAGCTTGGAGTTTTTTGCTTAAATCAAGCATTGTATCAGCTAAAGATACGAGATTGTCATAAGATTTTTTCTCCAAAGAATCAGAGAAATCAATTTTATGAATTGGAAGTTGTTGTAAATAGGTTGGTTTAATATTATAGTCTATGAAAGTTTTTGCAAAATAGAAATTTATTAGTTTTGAATTGATGATGGCTATAATATATTTAAGAGTATAGGTGCTATTTTTGATTAATATATAAGAATAATTATTAAGAGGATAGTATAATCCTTTTTCATCTAAAGCCGCAATAATTCTTCGCGTAAGACTTAGTTTTCTTATGTATTGTATTATTATTTTTGGTATTTCTAGGGAAGAGGTGCGATAACCAGCTAGTTCTGACGACCACCATAAATATATGTTTTTCCAATTTATGGTATATCGCGAAAGTTCACCTGTCTTTAAAGTTTTTACTGTATGTAGCTTTGATTTCTTATTAGATAGATATTTTTGATTATTCCCAGTTTTTATACCATAAAGAACCTCACAGATTTCTGACAAAATTACCGAGTCTTGGCTACACTTTTCAATAACTTTAATAACTTGTGGTGTTAATTGTAAGTTGATTGTTTTTCCTGGTTGTTCTAGCCACAAGTGTTGAGAAATGCGATTAATTAAAAATATATCTTTAAAGTTTTCAGCATTAACCTTGGTTGTTTTGGGTTTTTTGATGAGGCATGTTTTTTGCTTTTGATTTTGGGTCAAAAACAATAAAATTGGCACTATGTCTGGAGCATCTTTAAATATATATTTTGATAATTCGGAAATTTCATAAAAATTTGAATTTTTAAGTAAATATTCACGGATTCCTTTAGAATTTAAGACTGAAAGCCACGTATTAGGGGTTATAACTCCTAATAATCCTGTTTTATTTAGTAAACGAAAACCGCGCTCAATAAAAAATAAATGTGATTCTGCTTCTCCGCTTCGGTTTGTATAGTGCTCGTTTAAATATCTTTTTTCTGAAGACGTCAATAATGATCCCCATGGCGGATTTCCAATTACTACATCAAACCCGCCTTGTTTTTGCATAATTTCGGAAAATTCTTTGTTCCAATCAAAGGGGTTTACCTTATACCAGTCATCGCCGAAATATTTTTTAAGCTCTAAGGTATCTCCGGAAATAAGCGAATTACCGCAGCGGATATTTCTGTCTAACATCGGCAAAACCGCCCTGCCCGGAACAAGGCCGTGTTCGCCTTCAAGCATTTTAAGCATCAAGGATAGCTTAGTTACTTCGACCGCTTGCTCATCAATATCTACGCCGAAGATATGGTTACGTAAGATTTCGCTTTTTTCGTAAATGTTTAGGCGGCGCTGGTTGTCTTGGAGCTGTAAATCTAACTTTGTTTGGGTTACATCAGTTTGTTTTTGCTCTTTCTTTTGTTTTTGGTAATAATTTAGCATTTCTTCGTAAGCTTTGATAAGAAAGCTTCCGGAGCCGCAGGCAGGGTCAAGTATTCTTAGCTTTTTTACTTTATTGGGCCGCAATCCTTCTAAGAGTTTACCCACCGTATTTTTTACTATATAGTCAACAATATATTCAGGCGTGTAATAAACTCCGCCGGCCTTGCGCACATCAGGTTTTAATTCGTATTTTACGTAATGTTCGGTTAAACGTATGGTATAGCCCAAATATTGCTCATAGATATTGCCTAAAACTTCTAAGGGGATGACGTCAAATTGATAGGGGTTGTAAGTATCCAGGATGATGCTGCGCATTACTTTAAAATCTATGGCTAAGTTATCTTGCCAGCCTTGATAATTAAACAGGTCGCTATTAAAGACAGTTTCGTAATGCTTAAATTTTTCGTTGAGAAAAACCATAGTATTTATGCCTACGCCGTCGGTGTGCTCTTGGAAGGTTTCTCTCAAATGCCGCTGTTGGGTAAGCCCGCGGTCTTTGCAAAAACGCATAAAGATTATGCGGTCTAAGATTTTTTGGGTTATTTCTTTTAAGTAGTGGGTATTTTTTTCGGGGTCTACGGAATTAAAAAGCTTTGGGTTATTTTTGAAGATATCTTTAGCTAATATTTCTCTCCATTTTTTTAGGTCATCAAGGATTGCCTTGTCAACCGGTAGCCTGTCTTTGGGTTTTACAAGAAGAAGCTTATCCAGCTCGCCTTTGGCTACGGATTCTTTAGAAAGCAGCCATATTTTGTCGAAATGCTTTAGGTATTCATTCCAGCTTAAATCTAATTTAAGGCCTTTAAGGGGGTTTCTTACGTCGGGCTTTATGGTTACATCGAATAGCTTTATTCCTTCAAAATCAGTCAGCAGGACAAAAGGGACATCTTTACGGTTATAGCCGTAACGGACAGCTTGCTCTATATGCTTTTCGAGGTCTGCTTTTACTGGCTTTGTTTCTATGAAAGCTTTAATTTTCCCGTCAATTTTTAAACTGAAGTCTACGCGGCCCCTTGAAGTTTTTTCTTCAGGGCTTACTTCTTGCTGGTTGGTAATATCCCACCCTAAGGCATCTTTTAAAAATGGGAGGATGAAGGAGATTTTGGTCGCCTCTTCGTTATATTCTTTAGCGCGGCCGGAGGATAATTCTTTCTCAAACCTATCGATTAAAAGGGAAAGGTTCTCTTTAGCCTGCTGTTTGTTTAAACTCATTAGATAGTATTCTTTAAGGCCGTATTTTGCGGCCTTAAAAAGATAAAGACTGCGCGGGGGGGGACTTGAACCCCCAAGGGTTACCCCATACGCTTCTGAGACGTATGTGTTTGCCAGTTTCACCACCCACGCAAAAAATTATTTCTTAAATGTGCTTTTATTTTTGTTATTCGATTATACCAAATAAATATGGCATTAGGAAAGATTTTTTGCTTCTGTTTTTTCTGTACTCCGTACTCTATTTTTACGCTTTGCATTTAGCGCCCTGCCTGCCGCCTGCCTGTCGGCAGACAGAGCAGGCAGGTATGCGCCATGCGTTTTGGTCTACTTTATTATCTTTGTCAACTAAATATAGTATGTTATAATTTATAATACTATGAATATCGTGGCGTTTGCGATTATAAAAATTACCATTATTGCCCTGTTAGGCTATTATCTTTACAAAAAGAGCCTAATTGACGAAAAGATCCTTAATTTCTTAATCTTTTTTGTCATCAATTTTAGCGTACCTTTTTTAGCGTTTTCTCATATTATCGAAAATTTAAAAATCGCAATAAAACCGCCATTAGTAGTATTTATTCTTTCAAGCATAGCCATTTTTCTTGTAAGCTTCATCTTAGGTTTTATTTTTTCTTTTAAGAGAAACCACGAGTTTAAAAAAGAATTCATCAGCGTAGTGAGTTTCCAGAACTGTGGTTATCTGCCTCTTAATCTTGCGCTTTTCCTTTTTCCGCCCCGCTTAAGAGACGATTTTATTATCTATACGTTTCTTTATATTTTAGGGTTTGACATAATTATGTGGTCAGTAGGTAGTTTCTTTATCTTTAGGAAAGAAGGAGAAAGATTCAGCCACAAATCGTTGTTAACGCCGCCTATAATTGCCACGCTTATAGCGCTTATTTTAGTTTATACCAATACGGCAAAATTAGTTCCGCAGATAATTATATCTCCCCTGAGGATGGTTGGAGATACTAGTTTTGCCCTCTCGATGATAATTTTAGGTTGTTGGTTGGCAAAAACCGATATACGCGGATTTTATAGGAATCTGTTTTTGATTTTTGAAGCGAGTTTACTTAAGCTTATTCTTTTACCGCTTATTTTCGTTATTATTGTGCTAAAAATGGACATTTCGTCTCTTTTTGGTTTTTTTATTATTTTACAAGCATCTATGCCTTCGGCTGTATCATTGCCAATAGTAGCTAATTTACGAAAGGCTGATAGTGAGTTTATATCGCAGTGCGTGTTGTTTACGCATATATTTAGCATCATAACTGTTCCTGTATGGCTAGGGTTATATCTAAAATTTTCTCACTTTTCTTTTTAGACGCTAATTTATGCTAATAAAAAAACGCTAATGACCGCTAACAAAAGACTGGTAAATGATTTAGTTTATAAAGACTTAGCCTATAAACTGGTGGGCTGTTTTTATAACGTTTATAATGAGCTCGGTCCGGGTTTTAAAGAATCAGTTTACCATAGAGCTTTAGCAATAGAATTTGATATTCAGGATATTCCTTACGAAAAAGAAAAGAGGATCACCATAGAATATAAAGGTAAAAATGCGGGCTTATTATACACCAGATTTTGTAATTGATAGTAAAATTGTCGTAGAGATAAAAGCAGTGGATAATATGCCGAAATTATATGAAACGCAACTTTATTACTATTTGAAAGGAACAAATTACAGGTTAGGTTATGTAGTAAATTTTGGCTCTGAAAAATTAGATATACACCGAAGAGTATATGATAAAGCACGAAATTAGCGCTTTTCATTAGTAGAAATTGGCGTCTGCCTATTAGCGTGAATTAGCGTTTCTGCCTCATGCCTAAGGCAGATGTGCCTCGGGCGCAAGAGGCGGACCCGCCCATATACAACGAAATATCGTTGGTAGAAAATTAGAGGTAATTAGCGTTTATGAAAGTGATAGCGACAAATCGTAAAGCCCATAGAGACTATCAAGTTGTTGAAACTTATGAAGCGGGCATAGAACTTAAGGGTAATGAAGTGAAGTCGCTACGCACCAAAGGTTGTTCCGTTGAGGAGAGTTTTGGCCGTTTAGAGACAAATGAAGTATTTCTTTATAACTTGCATATATCTGAATATGAAAAGAGTTCTTATTTTAAGCCAAATCCTAAAAGAGCAAGAAAGCTGCTTCTACATCGCAAAGAAATAAATCGCTTAATTGGGCTTGTGGCCCGGCGCGGTTTCACCCTAATTCCCTTGAAGCTTTATTTTAATGATAAGGGCTTTGTAAAGGTGGAGATTGCTTTAGCTAAAGGCAAGGCAATCTATGACAAACGTAGAAAAATTAAAGAAAAAATTGTAGATAGAGAAGTGCAAAGAGAGCTGAAGAAATATAGCCGGCGTATTAAATGAAAAGTCAAATGAAGCAATCCCGATATAATCGGGATGTAGCTGACCCATTCGACTTCGCTCAGGGTCAGTCCTGAGTGTAATCGAAGGACTGAATTTGACCCCCCACCACTTTTTGTAGATGGTGGGGATAATAAATATTTAGCAATGTTTGGAGTAGATACGTTTTGCTTTAGCTATTATTCCATTTTCGAAAAGTGGTGGGAGGGTTCAATTCGACTAAATAATTTTTCTGCGCTTATCGCTTGAAAAATTGTAGTCTCATTGAAATTATGAGCGATATCGTTACCTTAGCAAAACAAATGGCACAAGAAGCAGGAGATTTCTTGTTAGAGAATTTTGGCAATATAGCTAAGATTGAAAGTAAAGGCGATAGAAATCTCGCTACCAACTTAGACAAAGAAGCAGAAAAGATGATTGTAGATAAGGTTAAAGCAAAGTTTCCTAGCCACGGTATCCTTGCCGAAGAGGGTGGAGGCACTGGTTTAGACAGAGATTATATTTGGATAATTGACCCTCTTGATGGTACCCACAATTTTATTCGCGGCATAGATATTTTTGGAGTGTCTATAGGAGTTATGCATAAAGGTATATTTGTGGCAGGCGTTATTTATATGCCGGTTGAAAAAGAATTGTACGTTGGCGAAAAAGGTAACGGGGCATATAAAAATGATAAAAAAATATCTGTATCTACAACGAATAACTTAAAAGACTGTTCTATTTCGTTTGATTCAAGTATCAGATATTCTTCCGAGGTTATGCTTAAGACATTAGGCGATTTAGCTAAAGAAGTTTTTAACATAAGGATGCTTGGTTCTTCCGTAAGAGTTTTATCATATGTGGCCGAAGGAAAGCTTGATTTCGCCGTAGAGTTTTACGATCGTCCCTGGGATTTTGCCGGGGGGGTGTGTATAATAGAGGAAGCCGGCGGCAAACTTACCGATTTGAGAGGAAATCCCCTTACTCACAAGACAATAGGCTATATTGCTTCCAACGCAATCACTCACGATATTGTTCAAAAAATTGTCCTTGAGAAATTATAATTTCTTAAATTAAAGGGAAAATCTCCCTTTACAGCCCTATAAAACTGGGTATAATAAATTTGCTTTTCAATGAGACTGTAATTTTTCAAGCCGAAGGCGAGAAGAATTACATAGTCGAATTAATCCTGAGCGATAACGAAGGATCTTATGAGGCACTTCGGATGGATGTCCTCAGTGCCGAAAAAAAATAAGAAGACACTTCGGGCAAGTGCCCTCAGTGTTGATGAACAACAAGGAATAACTTTAAATGAAGGGCTTGTTCATCAAATAACCCCTATATGCTGACATTTTTTTCGGGGCGTGGCTCAGTCCGGCTAGAGCACTTGGTTTGGGACCAAGGAGTCGGTGGTTCAAATCCACTCGCCCCGACCAATTCTTTGGAACGTAAAGCGATTGAGCGGTCTAAGGCAGGGATATATTTTTGAAGGCGATTTTTGGAACAAATAATGCCCTTCGGGCTCTCGGCTTTGCCGAGATTTGTTACAAATCCACTCGCCCCGACCAGCTTTTTACATTGGTGCTTGAGATACGAACAGGGGTGGTTTTTTAGTGTCAGGGCAGTATTTGGATGTAATAATTGTCCTTCGGATGCTTCGACTCGCGTCGAAGATTACATGCAAATCCACTCGCCCCGACCAGCTTTTTGGTAATAAATGTTAGGAAGGTCGGTGGTTCTCCCGATTTCGTTTCACTCATCGGGATTAATTCAACTAAAGGCTTTTGGGCACTGCGCTTCAAAAACCTAAGTTTCATTGAAAAATCCACTCGCCCCGACCATTCTAGGCGCTGTTGCGAAACTACCCTTGTCAATAGGGTATTTTATAAAGAATACAAGCGGTTATGCTCTTAATGCCTTATAGTAAAACATAAAAGCCTTTAGATTGCAAAGAAAATATTTTTTTAAAGAAAATAAGAAAAAATAATAAGTTTGGCTCTATGATAATTGGGCGAAGAATTCCGAAATATAGCTTTGGTATAATACATGTATGAAAATAAAAAAGGA
>JAUYCY010000089.1 GCA_030692055.1 Candidatus Omnitrophota bacterium
TATTTTTATCATTATTTTCTTCTCGGCCATCCAAACTTAAGATTATATTATCAATACATATTAACTCTTTGATTTTGTTAGGAATAAGATAACCATTGGTATTGAGACTGATATAAAATCCCCTTAGTTTTGCATAGTTAATAACTTCTCCGATATCTCGCCGTAAAAGAGACTCACCGCCATGCAAGGTAAGAAGTCGGGTCCCTAACTCTTTTAATTCGTCGATAATCTTCAACAAATATCTTGTGGAATAGTTTTCGTACTTATCCCGCTGGCCATAATTACCATAGCAATAGGTACATTTCAAATTACATTGTTCGTTAGTGACAAGGACAATAAAAACTGGCTTATCTACCCTAAAGATGCGACAATATAAAATGCTTAAGAAAAATAAGGCTCTACTTAAAGCAGATTTTATCGTATTATTCTTATAACGTGGCAGGCTTATCAGATATTCTAAAGCCTCATCGTCATTTTTAAAATTGTCCCAATTAATCTTTTTCATTTAAGCTTCCAATATTTGTTAAAGCCAATTGGTTTTCTTATTGCAATTTCAAACAATCTGTTAAAATCAAAACGTATTTATTCAAGATGACGTATGGTTGTTCGGGTTCTTGTTTTAAAACTTCTTTTTCTTTCAAGATATTAAGAATTTTATCGATGTATGTTACATTTCCCGCCACCAAAACAGGGGAAAATTTATATTGGCTACGTTTAACCATATATAGCAAATCCGTAACAAGCGCTTCGGGCTGCGTAAAACATAAAATAGGTTTACTGCCAATATAATATTCTGTAATAGGATGGATCTGGGGATAACCTAAAACATATGTCGGATCCCAAAATAGCTGGAAACTACCTATGTCAAAAATAACTGCTTCATATTTGGTAGGAATAGATTTTATCTTCTTGGCTAATAATACGTCAGGATGGTTTTTTATTCTTATATTATTATATAGGGATTTTCGATCACTTAATATAAAATAATACCAAAATACAGAAATCACTATACCTGACAGTAAAATATAAGTTATTGCGGCTTTGTGCATAAACAATGAATTCTCTTTTTTAGCATAATTAAAGACGTAGTTATACTTTTTGAAAAATGACCAAGTAACTCCGCTTGTTAAAAGTGCTATCGAAGGAGTTATCTGTCTTGCTTCGTATGACATTGTTACAATAGAAGGAACGAAAAACACAAAACTTAAACCGCACAAGAAAAGTAGGGTTAATAACCTTAGCGAAGGCAATTCTGTATCGTTTTTATTATCGCTAAGAAACTTTGCATATAGAATATAAAAAATAAACAATAATACAAGCAAACCCGATGGTTTGTATGAAATATACAATAGCTTCATTAGGGCGCGGTAGAAAATAAATAGTCGATTAGCCCCCCCTATTAACCAACTCCTTGCAATATACGTATCCTTTATATCCATAATAGCGTTATTCAAACCAAGATACCACACATTCTGAAGGAACTGGAAGAAATGGGCTATTAGCGGAGCCATTGCAAATATAATATAAGTCTTCCATCTAAATCCCCGGCGTTCTAACAAATCCCAGCCGATAAGCCATAAATAAACAAAGAATACCGAATCAAGAGAAGACAACGAAGCAATAAATTCTATAATCCAGGCGGAAATCATCAATGCCTTTCTTTGCCTCAAAGATTGTGTGCGCGTAGAAAAGACTATTAATAACATGAACGAAAACCTCAATAAATCTGTAATCGGTTGGTCTGCGATAGCGTCAGCATAGCCAAAAAACGACGAAGACAAGCTGTAAAACAAAACAGTTATGAATGATATTGGGGGACTTGTAATTTTAGAGAAAAGGATATACATAAGAATAAGCGCTCCGATAGAAAAAAAGACCGACAACATCCTTATGAAAAAGATGTTACCAGATACAATTTTAAACAGAAGAGCGTATATCATAAGGTAAAGAGACGGATAATGAGTATACCACAATCTAGGGCCGACTCTCCATGAAGAACCAGGGCATATTCCGTGGGCATGATGCCTTAGTTCCGGTTCATCTAAAAGGCGGATGGATTTAAAATGTCCCTGAGGAATAATCAAAAACCTATTGGCAAACCACCCTTCTTTTTCCCACTGGTTGAGTGTAAGCATAATCTGTGCATCACCGAATCCCCAGTCACTCCAACGATATTCATCTAATGCCCTAATAGAAAGAAGTATTAATAAACAAACTATCAATGTAGCGAAAATGATATGCCATTTTTTGCAATTATTTAATTTAAAAACTAATTTATTCATTTTGATTACAACAAAACAAAAATTTACACACTAATTTTAATTTTTATTACTTATTATAATGCCAATAAGAAGACCCCCCCTATTAAACTTTATTATCGGGGGGTCTTCTTATTTAACTTAAAAATAACGCTGTTATCTTTTTTTCTTCTTTCCGCCTCGTTTCATCTTGGCGCAGGAGACATCGCCTTTTTTGTCGATGAAATAGAGGAATCCCTTTTCCCTCTTGATACCGACCTTTGCCACTTTTTTCGGGCTGCCTCCTTTTTTCTTGCCCCGAGCCATCTTAGCGCAAGAGACATCGCCCTTTTTGTCGACGTAGTAAAGGTAACCTTTCTCCCTCTTGATTCCGAGTTTCACTAATTTCTCTGCCATATTTTTTCACCCCCTTTCTTAATTTTTAAAAACTCTAAACACTAAACCCTAAATCCTAAATAAACTCAAAATTCAAAACTCAAAAGCCAAAAATGACAGTTTTGGGTTTTGGATTTGAGATTTTGGATTTGTTTAGAGTTTAGGGTTTCGGATTTAGGATTTAACATCCCCATTCTATGTTCCTATCTTTATCGGCTCTAAAATCTGTTTTAAGGTTGCTATTGCTGACAAAACTGCCAAATAACTGGTCTTAGGATTATCGGGATGAACTACATTTTCTGTACGCGTAATTATTCTGCCTGCCTCTGATTCTATTTCTATCTCATGGATATTTTTTGTAATATTCGGGGAGGCGACAATACGCACAATCGTCTTTTCTGCGCCAATACCCGCCATACTTAAGGTAGCGGCTACATTAATGTTTTGCGGGAATGATTTGGTGGCAAAATGGGCATTGCCTTCAAAGATAACCGTATCTGCGCTTAAATTTTGCAGATTTATCTTGCTCTTTAATACATAAGGAACACCCAAAAACGCATGGGGAGGCTTTTTTGTCGTAAGGGTGACTTTGGTAATTTTGCCGCAACCCGCTGCCTTTAAACCGTCTATACCGCAGATAGCGCCGGAAGGTATAAATATACGAGCGCCTTTTTCTTGGGCCAATATCTCTAATTCTTTATAATGCTCAATTATGCCACCTACGCTCATAACCATAATATCGCAAGAGGCGATAATTGTCTTTTTGACAATCTCAAAAGCGGATTCTGCCTTTGTCGCTTCAATCACTAATGCTACCTTATTGATTAAATTATCTAAATTTAAAACCACTAATTTCTGGTTGTTCAACTGGCTGGCTAATTTATGGGCTTTCTCTATATCAATATCGTATAAGCCAGATAATTGGGCTTGGCGAGAAAAATCCGAGATAATGGCCTTAGCCAAAGAAGAGCCGATTGCCCCGCAACCCACAATTCCAATTTTTAGTAATTTACCCATGGCAGTTTAAGCGTTTAACGGTCTAACAATTATATTATCAACCAAACGTGTCCTGCCAATAGATACGGCAAGAGCAATTAATGCTTTCTCTTTTATTTTAGCTACTGGCTTTAAATTTTCTAAGTCGACAATTGATATATACTGCACCTTGGCGCTTTTTTTCTGCTCTATTAATTGCCTCATCTTTCGGATAATCTGCGATGAATTCCTTTTTCCTTGCCCAACCAAATCTTTAGCTAAATTCAAGGCGCGCTCTAAAACTAGCGCATCTCTTCTTTCGTTTGGTTTTAAATAAGCGTTACGAGAACTCAAGGCCATTCCATCTTTTTCGCGCAGCGTAGGCATAACCTTTATCTTCAGCGGAAGATTTAAGTCCTCAACCATCTTTTTAATAATGATTGCCTGCTGGGCATCTTTTTGTCCGAAATAGGCAATATCGGGATGGACGATATTAAAGAGTTTGATTACCACTGTTGCCACGCCTTTAAAATGCCCGGGCCGGAATTTCCCGCATAAAACATCGCTTAATCCTTCTACCATTACATATGTCCTATAATTATCCGGATACATCTCTTTTTTATCGGGATAAAAGATAATATCTACGCCTTCGCTTTTGCACATCCGGATATCGCGCTTGAAATTGCGGGGGTATTTTTTAAAATCTTCTTGGGGGCTAAATTGAGCAGGATTAACAAAGATACTTACTACTACAAGAGCATTTTCCCGACGTGCTCGGCGGATAAGGCTTAAGTGTCCTTGGTGCAATGCGCCCATTGTGGGGACAAAACCTATAGTTTGGTTGTTTCGCCTTGCCTTTTTAGAAGCTTCCTGCATTGGTTTTATATTGCGAATTATTCTCATATTACCTGCAATAACGGCCCTATGACAAATTCACGCTCAAAAATTCGGGGATGAGGAATCTCTAGACCCCTTTTTTTAATAATCTTATCGCCGTAAAATAAAATGTCTAAATCCATAGTTCTTGGCCCATAACGGATATGCTTTTTCGGCCGTCCCAGCTCTACTTCAATTATTTTAAGTTTTTTAAGGAGGTTTACAGGGGTAAGATTGGTCTTAATTTTTAAAACGGTATTCAAAAATTTACCTTGACCGGCAGGCCCACCGACAGGCTCGCTTTCAATGATTTTAGATACTTTGATAATCTTTATCTCTTTCAAGCGGTTAATTTCTCGCAAGGCTAATTTTATATTTTTTTCTCTATTGCCTAAGTTTGAACCGACACCTAAATAGCAGATTGCCATTACAATACTTTACGCAGGCGCTCAACGGCTTCTTTTATGCGTTCTTTATCTACGGTAAGGGCCATACGGATATAACCCTCGCCATATTTGCCAAAGCCGACACCGGGCGTTACCACAAGATTTGCTTTCTCTAATAATAATTGAGAAAATCTTAGAGAATCTGTTCTCCGGGGGATTTTTAGCCAGACATAAAAAGTGGCTTTGGGCGGCTCAACCTGCCAACCCAGAGAATTTAGGCCGCTGATTAAAACATCGCGCCTTTCTTGATACATTCGGCACATATTTTTGATCTGTTGCTGAGGGCCTTCCAAGGCAAGAATACCGGCCAATTGAATCGCGGAAAAGATACCGGAATCAATATTAGATTTAACTTTGGCTAATGCAGAGATTAATCTAGCATTGCCGCAGGCCCAACCAATGCGCCAACCAGTCATATTATAGGTTTTAGATAAGGAATGGAATTCTATGCCCACTTTTTTTGCGCCTGCAACTTCTAAGAAGCTCAAAGGTTGGTATCCGTCGTAAGCAATTTCAGAGTAAGCTAAATCTGAAACCACGATAATCCTATTTTTGCGGGCAAATTTAACTGCCTCTTGGTAAAAATCTCTATCTGCGGTGGCAGCCGTAGGGTTATTCGGATAATTAACATACATTAACTTTGCCTTGCTACGTATGTTTAGAGGTATAATTTTGAGGTCAGGTAAAAATGCGTTTGATTGCCGAAGCGGCATAAGATAGGGTTTTGCGCCGGCTAATATAGTTCCACCTTTGTAAGGCGGATAGCAGGGGTCAGGAACTAAGGCATAATCACCTTGGTTTAAAAATGCCAAAGGAAAGTGGGCGATGCCTTCTTTTGAACCAATCAAAGGCAAAACCTCTGTCTCTGGGTCAAGTTCTACGCGGAAACGATTTTTATACCAATCGGCGATGGCCTGGCGTAATACCGGCAAACCTTGATCCAAGGCATAACGATGCGTGGCCGGATCTTTGGCAACTTGATAGAGCTTCTCTACAATGTGCGCCGGCGTAGGCTGGTCAGGATCGCCTATTCCTAAATCAATGATATCCCGGCCTTCTGCCCTAGCCTTCCTTTTTGCCTTATCAATTTCTAAAAATAAATAAGGCGGTAAGGATTGTATTTTTTTTGAAAGTTTAAACATAGCTATCCTCTTAGCACATCCTGCATCGAATATAATCCTGCGGGTTTGCCCATCACCCACTTGGCTGCCTTTAAAGCGCCTAAGGCAAATAAATCCCGCGAATGCGCCTGATGTTTTATTTCAATGCGCTCGGAATTGCCGCAAAAAATAATCGTATGGTCGCCCACAATATCGCCTAAGCGGATGGCATGAATGGGTATTTCTTTTTTGGTGGTATCCGCTAAAATTTGGCCGAATTTTTTTGCCGTGCCTGAAGGAGCGTCTTTTTTCGCTCTATGGTGCGCTTCCGTTATCTCAATACTGTAATCCGGGCCTAATCTTTTAGCTATTTCAGGCAGTAGCGTAAACAAAACATTTACCCCTACAGACATATTGGGAGAAAATACTATTGGAACAACTTTGGAGACTTCTTCCACCTTATTTAATTGTGCGTCATTCAAGCCCGTAGTGCCTAAGACTAATGCCTTTTTATATCTGGCTACATAATCTAAATTTGTTTCTGTGGCTTCAGGGATAGTAAAATCCACAAATACATCTACTAGGAATAAACCATCCGCGCTAGAAGATATTTTGAGCTTACCCAGCTCTTTTCCAATCGGCGGAATACCTTTTCTCTCTAGGACAAGAGTTACTTCAAAATCTTTATCATTAGAAGCCAATTCAAATATCCGCCTGCCCATCCTGCCACAGACACCGGCTATCCCTAACTTAATCATAAAACCCTCTCCCCACCTTCCACACCTACGCGGTGTGATGAAGGTTTATAATAGTCCGTAGTTTTCTAAGGCCTTTTTTAATTTTTCCAAATTCTCAGGCGCCATCGCGCACATCGGCAGCCTTAAGTTCGGCTCGCACATTCCCGTTAAGCCCATTGCCGTCTTGAGCGGTATGGGATTAGTCTCAATAAACATTGCTTTAATTAAAGGTAATAACTTGTAGTGCATTTCTTGCGCTTTTTGGATATTCCCTTTCTCAAACTCAGACACAAGCGTGGCTACATCTTTAGGCACAATGTTTGCTACTACCGAGATAATTCCTGTTCCGCCTATAGATAATATAGGTAAAGTCAGGCTATCGTCTCCGGAGAGCAAATCAAAATTTGCTGGGCATAATTGTTTGATGCGCGACATCTGATCTAAATTTCCCGATGCCTCTTTTACTCCCACAATATTTTTGCAATCATGGGCTAATCTGGCAATAGTTTCTGGCTCTATATTTACGCCGGTGCGCGAGGCAATATTATAAAGAATAATCGGTATATTTACAGAATCGGCTATGGCTTTAAAATGTTCATATAACCCTTTCTGTGTAGGCCGGTTGTAATAAGGCGAAACCTGTAAAGATGCGTCTGCTCCGGCTTTGGCAGCATGTTTGGTTAACATTATTGCCTCGGAAGTTGAATTAGAACCTGTGCCGGCAATCACAGGCGCCCTTTTTTTGACCTGTTCAATAGTAATTTCAATCACGCGGTCGTGTTCATCAAAAGATAAAGTCGCTGATTCACCGGTGGTGCCGCAAGGCACAATTCCAGAAGTGCCATTTTTGAGCTGAAATTCAATTAAATCCCTTAAGGTTTTTTCATCAACTTTGTCATCTCTAAATGGCGTAACTATCGCTACAATTGAACCCTTAAACATTGCAAACTCCTTTGTAGACTATTTTTGCTCTGCCCTCTAACCAGACATCTTTAAAATTATTTCCGACTTTATTAAAATATACTTTTAGTATTTCTCCTGACCGAGTTAAGACATCTGTAAGACTGACAGCGATAAGCGATAAGCGATAAGCGATAAGCGAAGAGGCGACTGCTCCTGTGCCGCAGGCAAGCGTCTCATCCTCTACGCCTCTTTCATAAGTTCTAATTTTTATAGAGTTGTCACCTAACACTTCTACAAAATCTACATTTGTACCAGCCGGCTTAAATCTGGGGTGATAACGAACTTGCCTGCCCAGATTTACTACATCAATCTTATCTAATCCTGCGACAAAAATAGCGGTATGCGGCACTCCGCTGTTGATAAAATTTACTTTTAAAAGACGATTGTTTATCTTTATCGGTATCTCTAATTTTAGCTCTTTTGGGTTAGTGAGTTTTATCTTTACGCTATTCCCATTAACTTGTGATTCGATAACACCTGCTTTAGTTTCAATTTTTGGGTTTGCGGTTTGCGGTTTGCGGTTTGCGGTTACCCAAAGAGCAATACAGCGCGCCCCATTCCCGCACATTTCTGCCTCAGAGCCATCGGGATTAAAGATGCGCATTTTAATATCCGCGACTTTTGATTTTTCTAAAACCAATAACCCATCCGCGCCTACGCCAAATTTCCTATCACATATTTTTTTAGCTAACTTCTGGTGACTTGGTGATTTGGTGACTTGGTGACTTTCGTCTATCACGACGAAGTCATTCCCCGAGGCAACCATTTTAGTAAAACTTATCTGTCGCATATTATAATCCCAAAAGAAACGGCGGTATTAGTTCATTCCTTATCAAATCATCGCAAGTTTCTCTTTTTCTAATTACAAACACTTTATCTTTAACCACCATAACTTCTTCAGCTCTGCGCCGAGAATTATAATTACTAGACATACTAAACCCGTAGGCGCCTGCGCCCATAATTGCCAAACAATCGCCTTCTTTAACTTTTGGCATGCGCCTATCTTTGGCGAAAAAATCTGCGCTTTCGCAGATAGGGCCAACGATATCTACTTTTTCCGTGGTTCGTGGTTCGTGGTTCCTGCCTGCCGGCAGGCATGGCGTGGTTCGCAAAGGTAAAATATTATGATAAGCATCATACAAAGCGGGACGGATTAAATCATTCATTCCCGCATCCACAATCACAAATTTCTTTTTAGGCGCAGATTTAATATATAAAACTTTGGTTACCAAAATTCCGGCATTGCCCACAATAAACCTGCCTGGCTCCATAATTATCTTAAGTTTTGTTTTTTTCAGTAAAGGCAGAATCTTGGCGGCAAATCTTTGGGCAGTCTGCGGTGTCTCTTTATTATAAATAATCCCCAGTCCTCCGCCGATATTCAAATACTCCATCTCCACCCCGTCTTTTCTTAACTGTCCGGCAAATCTTGCTATTTTGGTTATTGCCGCCACAAAGGGCGCGCCTTCGGTTATCTGGGAACCGATATGGATATGCAGCCCGGATATCTTTAAATGCGAAAATCTCTGACGGAATAAAAGAATACCAGATGCGGTTTCAAAGTCTATGCCGAATTTATTGGTGATTTTACCGGTAGTAATAAATTTATGGGTTTTGGGCTCTACATCCGGATTAATGCGTATGGCCACGCGGGTAACTTTATTCAAGCCGGCGGCAATACGGTTAATATTCTCCAGTTCCGGCAAAGACTCGACATTAAAAAATAAAATCCCTAACTTAATCGCCTCTTCTATTTCCTGATCGGTTTTGCCTACTGAGGCATAGACAATTTTCTCCGGCGGGCAGCCTACTTTAATGGCGCGCGAGAGTTCTCCTCCGGAAACAATATCTAACCCCGCGCCTTTATCCACTAATGCTTTAAGAATGGCTAAATTAGAATTTGCCTTTACCGAATAACAGATGAACGGATTAATCGGTTGGAAAGCATTTCTTAGCTTTATAAAATGGCCTAATAGAGTATGGTAACTATACACATAAAGCGGCGTGCCAAATTTTCTGGCTAAATCCTCAATTTTTACTTTTTCGCAATAAAGCTGATTATTTATATATTTAAATTCATGCATATTTTTGCTGGGGACATCCTTCCGATTGATTTCAAAGACGTCCCTACAAGTTTAAACTTTTGCTCCATTTATTAATCTGTCTGGTTACAAGTTTTGGGCTGGTGCCAGCATAAGATGTTTTCAGATTCACTGATGCCCAGGCATTCAAAATTTTCTTTACATCCGGCCCAAGTTTAGGCGAGTATTTCTTAAGTTGTATATCAGTTAAATCAGAAATCTTCTTGCCTTTATCCAGGCAATCCCTTACCATCCTACCCACAATATCATGCGCTTCTCTATAGGATAAACCTTTTTTAATTAAATATTCTACTATATCTACGGAAAATAAAGATTCATCGGTCACCCTGGCGGCTATAGCTTCTTTCTCGATGACAATATTTTCAAATAAGACGATAAATATCTCTAAAATATCCTTTACCGTATCTATGGCATCAAAAAGCGGGGGCTTGTCTAATTGCAGGTCTCGGTTATAAGACATCGGAAGCCCCTTCATCAAAATAAGCACGCTGGATAAGTCTCCCTGTATTTTACCCACGCTTCCCCGGATTAATTCTAATACATCCGGATTCTTCTTGTGCGGCATAATGCTGGAACCAGTGCAGAAAGAGAAGTCTATATCAATAAAGTTGAATTCTTTGGTAGACCACAAAATCAAATCCTCAGCCATCCGGGATAAATGCACTGATAATATAGACAAATCTGCCAGCATTTCCATAATAAAATCCCTGTCGCTTACGCTATCAATGCTATTCTCCGTGAGCTCGCTAAAGTTCACCTGTTTTCTGACAAATTCCCTGTCAATGGGCAGCCCTGTTCCGGAAAGCGCTCCGCTGCCTAAGGGCATCTCATCGGTTCTCTTTTTAGCATCGCTGAGCCTTTCTTTATCTCTTTTTAAGCCTTCCAGATAAGCCAGTAAATGGTGCGCCAAGAGTATGCATTGCGCTATCTGCAGATGGGTATATCCCGGGATAATTATTTTGGCATTTTTCTTGGCAAATCTGAGGATTGCTCTTTGCAGTTCGCTAATCAAATCCACTAATACGCATATCTCATCCTTGATATACATTTTCACATCTAAGGCTATTTGGTCATTTCTGGAGCGCGCGGTATGCAACTTATGCGCTGCCTTGCCAATCCGCTTTATCAGCGCATCCTGAATATTGGAATGTATATCTTCCGCGCTTAAGTCAAATTTAAATTTTCCTTTTTCTACATCCTGCAAGATAAACTTAAGGCCTTTTACGATTAGCCCCGCATCTTTTAAAGGTATGATTTTTTGTTTACCCAACATCTTGGCATGGGCAATGCTACCTAAGATATCGTATTTGGCTAACCTCTTATCAAAAGCAATGCTGGAGGTAAACCTATCGGTTAACGCGCTTGTTTTTTTCGGGAATCTTGTTCCCCACAATTTCTTAGACATTCTAACTCCTCTTTTGGCGTGTCTCCCACGCCACCCTTATCTCGCTTGGTATGCTATGCTTATCTCTGATACGGCATTCCCCAAATCTTAATAAATCCTTCGGCTAATTTCTGGTTGAACTTATCTTCCTTGCCATAAGTGCTCAATTCTTTCTTATACAACGAGTGCGGTGATTTTCTTCCTACCGCAGCGCAACTTCCTTTAAACAATTTTAATTTAACAGAACCGCTAACTTGTTTTTGCGTTACATTTACAAAA
>JAUYCY010000022.1 GCA_030692055.1 Candidatus Omnitrophota bacterium
AGTTTTGCCAGGTCTGCCGGGTTTTTCGCTTCGATAGATTTTGTTACGACTGGTTCGAATAAATGTTTTAAGGCTTCGAATGGTTCTAATGGCCTGCTGGATACTGTTTCTCCTGCAAATGAATCTTTCAGTCCTACTATTCCGCATATGTTTCCTGCAGGTACGTGGTCTACTTGTAATCTCTGAGCTCCTTTGTAGATTGAGACTTGTTGTATCCTTATGTTTCGCTTTGCCATGTTCATCACTACTTCGTCGCCTTGCCTTAAGGTTCCTGAGAATAGTCTTCCTGCGCTTACTTCTCCTGCGTGCTTGTCGACTACTATTTTGGTTACGACAAATGCTGTTATCCCATTAGGGTCGCAGTTCAATAATGATTTTCCTTCTTCGCTTTCTAAATCCCCGTGCCATATCTTTGGTATCCTGTATTTCTGTGCTTCTATCGGGTTAGGGTGATGCTTTACTACCATGCTTAGTATGACCTGGTGCAGTGGCGCTTTTTTGGCTAAGTATTTATAGTCGTCTTTCTGGTAAGCGTCTATTATTTCTTTGAACGTCAGCCCTGTTTTTTGCATGTATGAGAATGATACTGCCCATTTGTGGAATGCTGAGCCGAAAGCTACTGATCCTTCTTGTATGCTTACCTTCCATTTCTGCTTGAACTCTTCAGGTGCTATCTGTTCTATTAACCGATTAACTTCGTTGATTATGTTTACGAATTTTTGCTGCATAGCTTCTGGTGTTAGTTTGACTTCTTTTATTAACCGGTCTACTTTGTTTATGAAAAGTACTGGCCTTACTCTTTCTTTCAAGGCTTGTCTTAGTACCGTTTCTGTCTGAGGCATTATTTCTTCTACTGCGCAGCATAAGACTATTGCTCCGTCTACTGCTCTCATGGCTCTTGTTACGTCTCCTGAGAAGTCTATATGCCCTGGAGTGTCTATAAGGTTAATCAGGTATTCTTGGCCTTCTAAATCGTGAACCATTGATACATTGGCAGCATCTATCGTTATCCCTCTTGTCTGTTCGTCTTCGTGAAAGTCTAAGGCTAATTGTTTTCCAGCCAGCTCTTCTGAAATCATGCCAGCGCCTGCTAATAGGTTATCAGAAAATGTTGTCTTTCCATGCACTCGGAGTATAAGCAAAGAACTTAAACTCTATCGATATGGGCACAGACACCTACATTTCTGATCTTTTCAGGCTGTCTCATAAGCCTTGTTACTTTTTCTACAATCTTTTCATCTGCCATTTAATATGTCCTCCTTGGAATCTTTAATGTTTTATTAAACTTATAATATTTTTTTAGCCCCACTCTATATGAAGTTACTATTTCCCAACGCTCAAGTTTTTTTAAAAACTCGTAAACGACTGTTTTGTTTCTGTTAAGTTTTTGTGATAAATTTAAAATATTTGCTTTCTCCCTTAAACTTTCTATTGCTTTTATCACATCACTAAACGTTATCGCACTGTATCTTACTCGAGGGTAGTAAGTATCTATTGACTTGATAAGTATTTTTAAATCTTTCGTAGTTCCTTTTAATCCATAAAGATGCTCATATAACCGCCACCATTTTTCAGTATTTTTTTGAAAAAGGATTAAACATTTTTTCAATTTTTCTTTCTTCCTAAACCTTATTTTGTATCTTTCATATCTATCGGGTTGGAGTGAATAATAATCCTGTTCTAGACTGATTTCTTTAAGTAAAATTAAAATCTCTTCAACTAATTTTTTGCTTTTTGATATGTAATTAACATATCCATTTCTATAATCAACCCCTCCGTCAAACATGAAGAGTCCCTGTAAATAAGCCTGTTTTATTGCAATGTTCGAATCTAAAATGCAGTTAGGTGTGCTTACAATTCCTGTCTTTTTCCCTTCAGGTAATCCCAGTACCTTAGTAAAGTAATTATTGATTATTTTGTTGCTTACATAAATAGAGTAATGATTTTCTTCTTTATTTCCTTTAAGATTTATTTCAAAAATATTCTTAAACCATTTAATTGCGGCAATGATGTTTGTTTTATATTCGTCTCTTATTACCACCTCATAATGTTTTCCTCTTCCCGATTTTCTTGTTTTAAGATGACCATCCGCTATGATACATCCTGTCAATTTAGATATTGATTTGTCTAATGTTTTGGGTATTTTTATTTTAGATTTTGAATGAGAAGAATAAAGATAAATTATATGCTCTTGAAAATTAATATTAGTAATATTTTCTAATTCCCTAATGATAATTAAAGGTATAGCCTTAGGATTTTTAAGATTTTTCCACAGGGTTGTATAATCAATTTTTAAGTTATTTGCCAAATCCTTCAGTTTTATCTTTTTTTCTTTAAGCTTTATTAAAGATAAACTAATTTTATCACTCAATTCTTTACTTAGAATAACTTTTATCCCTCCTTTGTTATAGTTTTTTTCGCATAACTGGTATAAATTAAATTCCATTATGTAATAGAACAAAAATCTTTTTTAAAATATTGTGGTGATAAAGTGCACAAAAAGAAATATTTTTGAGATAAGTTTAATTTTCTAATTAGTATGTTTACTACTACAAAATAACTACAAAACGAAAGGTTTATATATTAAAAACGCGAATTGTAAACCTAATTTTTTCCGAAAAAATGGACAAGAAAAAAACATTATACCTCAGCGCGTTAATAATTTTCTTCATACTAGGATGGTTCTTAAACTCAGTAATAGAAACTATAAGCATACATCAAGAAAAACCCTTACTAGGAGACAAGGAAATAAGCTCACCATACAACAGGATAAAAGAAGATGACTTACAATTATCGCCTGATAAGCTAGTAATAAACCTTCCAGGAATAGCACTAGCCAGTTATACAGACACCAATTCTATGGACCCGTTGCTTGACGAAAGAACTACAGGCATAGAAATAATACCTAAAACAGAGGAAGAAATCCACGTAGGAGATATAGTAGCATATGAGTCAGGTAATGACTTAATACCTCACAGGGTAATTCAGACAGGAAAAGACGAGCAAGGATGGTACGCGATAGTCAAAGGTGATAATTCAGAAAATCTTGAAAAGATAAGGTTTGAACAGATAAGATACGTGTTAATCGGAGTATTTTACTAGGGGGTAAAAAAAATGGAAGCAATATGCAAAAACTGCGGAGCAGTCTATGGTTTTAATGAAAAAATACCAGAAAACCTAGAATGTTTCAGCTGTGAATGCCACGATTTCAGCATAGAAAGAAAAGAATAAACCAAAAACTTATTATACAATCATAGCCCTTTTTTAGGTTATGAGAATGTACATTATAGTTTTGGTGATATTTCTAATTCTTATTTCAACAGTATTTTCTTCAGTAACGTTAAGGCAAGGAGAAGCATACGAGATAAAAGGCAAACAAATAGTTGTTGAGAACATAAAAGCAGACGCGATTAAGGTCAACGTTGATGGTGTAAAAAACATAATTAATGTTGGTGAGCGAAAAGAAGTGAACGGAGTAGACATACTTTTAGAAAGCACGTTCTATGTTGACGAGCCGAGTGAAAGGACTGCTAGTGTGGTAATGGCAGTAGCCTTCTACTGTGGCGATGATAACTGCGATACAAACCAGAACGAGACGAA
>JAUYCY010000189.1 GCA_030692055.1 Candidatus Omnitrophota bacterium
GCGGGTGTGCAAAAACATTAAAGTGGAGGGACAAGAAGTTCTTGCCGACTCAGTATACGGTGAAGCAAAATTTATTCTTGGAAACGACGGCAAGATTAGAAAGCCGGGAGGGTAATCAAGACAAACATTCAATGGGCAAGCAAAGCCAATTTGCTTGCTTTTTTATTATTTTAACTATTGACAAGGTTATAGTTTTTGTTGTAGATTAAAAGCAAGAAAATAAGATGCTCTTTCGAAGCACTTTAACATAAAAATAAATCCAGAAAGGAGGATAAAATGTTTACAGAAAACGAATGGTTTATTGCTCCTGACGTGAGAAAAAGAGAAATTGCAGGAAAAACCATCTTATTAACCATTAAGACTAATCGATTGTTGGTGCTTAACAAACAGGCATCAATAATCTGGAATCAGCTTACCAACGGAAAGAAGCACGGGGTTACAGACATTATAAAAATACTTCAATCCAAGTATTCCGCCACTCCGCATAAGATATTGCAAAGAGACGTGCATAATTTTCTTTTAGATCTTCAGGATAAAGGATTTGTATATCAAAATGATAAATCTTTATCGCGTACAAGTTCCTCTGTCGATAAAAAATCCAACGTATCGGGCCATCTCTCGTTTTCAGAACAACTTCATCATCTGGCAGTACAGTATAATATTCCTGTTGCCGGTACTCTTGAAATTACCCAGCGTTGTCAATTGAAGTGTATCCATTGTTATCTCGATGACCGTCCAATCGATAAAACCAAAGAACTTTCTACCGAAGAAATTCATAAATTACTGCAACAGATGGTTAAGAGTGGCTGTCTTTGGCTCTTGATTACGGGCGGTGAGCCGTTGATTAGAAGCGATTTTTGCGAGATTTATCGTTACGCAAAAGATTTGGGGATGATTATAACGGTATTCACAAGTGCTACTAATATTACTGAACGAATCGCAGATTTATTTTGCGAATACCCGCCATTTCTAATTGAGGCAACACTGCACGGCGCCACAGAGAAAACTTTCGACAGTATATCGCGTACACCGGGTGCATTTAAGCAATTCCAAAAAGGAATTCAGCTTTTACAAAAACGCAAAGTCTCATTTCATCTCAAGACGATTGTGATGAAACAAAACTTCAACGAGGTAGAAGCCACTCGTCAGTTAGCGATTGATATGGGAGCTGAAAATTTCCGTTTTGACCCAATGATAAATGCAGATTTTTTTCACTCCTCCAAGGCACTGGATTTACGAATTAGCGTTGAGGATGCGCTTAAATTAGACATGCTTGAACCGTATAGAATTCACTGGGAAAGAATCTACCGTACCGCAATAAAGAAACGTAGGATCTACCGATTTTCTGATAAACTTCTTTTTCCTTGTCGTGCCGGCAAGTGTTCATTCGCAATCAGCTCAGATGGTCGATTACTTCCCTGTATTCTGATTCGGGTTCCTTATTATGATTTACGAGAAACACTTTTCATGGACGCATGGAGAGAAATGAATCGATTTACAACCATTACAAAAATGAGAGAGGACAACCAGTGTCTTAGATGTTCAGTTCAAACATGTTCTAAATGTCCAGCCTGGGGGTACTTAGAGCATGGCGATTTAAATACCAAGTCGTGGTTTGCTTGCGCTCTTCAAAGAGAAAGGGAAAAAACCTTTCTCAAATAATTGTACTTTAAGGGAGACAAAACCATGTCTAAAAAATGGAAAACCCCCAAGATCAAGGAAGTGGCAGTCAAAGAGGATAGCACCTCCGGTGACTGTCAAGGCAAAATGATCGGGTGTCACGCAGGAAGTAGTTGCGGCTCGGTCAAGATCAAGGGGCAAGCCCAGCTCAAAAGAAAAAGACAAAAGTAAGGTCAATTATAGGTGGATGCTCCAGGCGTATCCACCTTTTTGTTTTAATAATTCTCAATTTGTTATAGAATAAAAATATGCGAGACAGAGAAATAAAGATTTTTTATTTGCTTTCTTTCTTGGGCGGATTTTCTTTCAATATTATTGCCCCTCTTTTTGTTGTTTTTGGTCTTTCTTTGGGATTTAGCATTGCTCGAGTAGGACTTCTTTTTGGAATAAGTCGTTTGAGCAGTTTTATCTTCGAAATTCCCACCGGTATTTTTGCCGATTATCGAGGGCGGAAAAAATCGGTTTTACTATGTTATTTTTTAACCATTTTTTCTGCCCTGATTTATTTTTTAAGTTCTAATTTTTATTTTTTATTGATTGGTTCAATAATTAGTGGTTTGGCCTTGGCTTTTATGTCCGGCGCGTTTGAAGCCTTGGCGGTTGATTCTCTTGGATTATCCGACAAGGAAGATATCCGTAATAAAATCTTTATTCGTATAGGCATAATTACTACCCTGGGATTTATTATTGGCGGTTTTGCCAGCAGCGCAGTAGCTTATTTTAACTTAAAATACATCTGGTTATTACAGGGCATAGTAGCGACTTTAGCTTTATTTCTGGGTCAAAAGCTTTTAGAAGAGAAATTTTATCCTCAGGAAACACCGATTAAACAGAATAATGTTTTTAGGACGGTTTTTGCTAAGATTAAAGATCCCTTAATTTCTGTTTTGCGGGATAGAAGAATTTACTTTATGTTTTTGGTCGCCATTCTGATAGCCATAGGTGGCGCTTTTTATGGAATAAGTTGGCCGATTGTTCTAAAAGATATTCTATCTATACCTGTTTATTATTTCGGTATAATCTCGGCTCTGGCTGGCGGTTTCTTTTTACTCGGTTCATTGATAGCTGAAAAAGTTTCTTTTAAAAAAGGCACTATTAGGACGCTTTCTTTCTCCTTGGCTTTAATGGGTGTGTTTTATATTATCTTCGGGCTTTCGAGGAGCCTTGTTCTGTCTTTGTTAAGTTTTGTTCTTATAGATTTTTTTAATGGTGGTTTTGCTCCCTTGTTTTACTCGTTGATTAATAGATTTATTCCTTCGTCTCGTCGCGCAACCATGCTTTCTTTTTACAGTTTAAGCACGGGAGTCAGTTCGGGTATGGGAGAAATTTTAGGTGGGACTCTTCTTGTTTTGATTATTGCTCCGTCCGTTGTGCTTTTGTCGGCTGGTTTGATTTTAATAGCTTTAATTTCATTTTTGGTTATAAAAAACAAATTAAGAATTTAACTCTTGACCCTATAGTAGATTTTCGGCTAATTTTATTAAAATTGTTCCGATCGTGGTCGGAACAGCCGAAAATTCACTCGGGGTTGACTTTTTTGCGTTTTGGGTGTATAATGGGGACAGACGGATATTGATAGATATTCATAGATATTAGTTCCGATTTCATCGGAACAAAACTGGAAATTAAGTTGTTCTTTATAGAACCTTATATATAGATTCGATGGGCGTGGATTCAGTTCTTTTTATTGCGCTTTGCGCTTATCAATATACGCAGGTTTATCCTGTAAAATCTGAAGGCTAAGCCCGCCTACG
>JAUYCY010000103.1 GCA_030692055.1 Candidatus Omnitrophota bacterium
TTCAAGAAGCAGATGGTAATGGCTACTCATCAAGCAATAAGCGTATAAATAGAATTTGAATTTTTCTTTTGACTTCTGGATGTATTCGAGGAATTTATGATAATCGGTTTTGCTGATGAAGATTTTTTTGCGGTCATCACCTCGGCTGGTGATATGATATAGCAATCCTTCGCCTTGTAATCTATATGGTCGCGCCATATTCACATATTAGCATTTATCAGGGCTTTGTCAAATTATCTAACATCTCGAGGTCTGACCCCGTTATTTTTTAGCAGAAAGAATGAAACTGTCAAGAGGTTTTCAACATTCAAGGGCTGACCCCATATCCTACTCGTAGATATTCAAGGAATTTACGGTAGTCGTAATCGCTATGGTAAATTTTCTTTCGGTTGTCGCCGCGGCTGGTGATATGATATAGCAATCCTTCGCCTTGTAATCTATATGGTCGCGCCATATTCACATATTAGCATTTATCAGGGCTTTGTCAAATTATCTAACATCTCGAGGTCTGACCCCATTATTTTTTGACCCCATTATTTTTTTGTCAAATTATCTAACATCTCGAGGTCTGACCCCATTATTTTTCCATTATTTTTCCCTAGTGGTTTAACTCTAGTTAATTTTCCATATGCGGAGACGGAACTGGTCGATTATTTGAGTATTAGTATGCCCCGGAGCCGGATAAGGGTCAAGTATTCCAGAAACAAGGATCTGTGTTGGGGTTAATTGCTGCCAGAAAAGAACAGTGTGAGTATCGTAAGTACTGCCTCCGTAATCGCTGTAGTTAGTGCCGACCTGCCATATTCCCTGGACCTGTTGAACGGGTGGCCAGTTATCAATGTCTCGGCTTTCTAAATATATAAGCACGTTTGTTGTCCTCAGATCATGGGTAAGACGGGATTCTGCTTTATTGCCAGGACCTTTTGTCGCCCAGTTTTGCCACCCGCTGTCGTAGTCAGGAGGGCCCAAGCCGCCGCCTACATTTTGCCAACCGCTTGGAGTATATACTTGCAGTTTTTTTGCATCCGTATTGTAGATAGTCATACCTTCAACGCCGGTAATTGCATCCCTCTGGGCAGTAGTCATGCGCGGAGGAAGAAATCCGTTTGTTGTTGATGCAACATCCAATTTTGCCCGTGGATCGTTAGTTCCCATACCTACATTGCCATTATCAGCAACGTAAAGAGAGTCATTGGGTGCTCCTTGCTCTATGGTCATAGGAGTTGTTGTGTTGACCGGTGTAGCTGTATCAGTTGAATTAAACTGTAAGTTTCCTGCGGGAGGTGTACCTGGAGTACCGCCTTGAGAGTTAATATCCCAAGAGCCTGTTGATGCGCCATTGGCTGGGTTTTCGCCTTCAATAATTAAATTTGCATTACCGTTTGTATTATCGGTTGAACGGATGTGCAGTTCTCCTTGAGGATTAGTTGTACCAATACCCACGTTGCCACTAATCCAAACTTCTCCTGGATCAGTAGCTGGGTCTGGAGCATCATTACCTCCTATCACGCCATCGGTGTTATTATCTCCTACACCGAGGGTTTGTGTTACTAGTTGGCGATATACCCCAAAAGGCGCGGGATAATAGGTGGTAATGGTGATGGATTCGGTTTGAGAAAAGGCAGGGAAAATAATACAGCTAGTGAAGATTAAAGCTACAGAAAAAATAGATATGTTACGCATGGATACCTCCGTTTTTTACTATTAAATAGGTTTATTTAGGACAGATATATTTTAGTATCAAATAGCAACTAATTCAAGAATAATTTAACTTAAGATTATCTCTTGATAATTTTAAGGGTAATATACTGGCCGTCTTGCCAAGGCCAAAACATGGCAAATATAGCACTCTCGGCATTATTTGAATAATACAGTGTTTGGCCAGGTATAATTCCGCCAAAGGGATCAATAGTTTTAATGATTTGTGAAGGTAATTTGTTTTTAGAAGGAAAAATGGCTGCAGCGAAAAAACTTTCAAGTAAATTCTTGAGCTTGCTATACTCTTCTTTAGCTATTACCGCCTCAAAATAGTTATCTTCGTCAAGACGTACTTTTTCAAAACGAATCTCTTTTACCGCATTTTTAATTTTTGTAAAATCCAAAAGCATCATTTATCCAAGTATCTTAAGAAGGTTAAGCCCGGTACGCGGGTCAATTGACTTAGTAGCTTTTACTCCCTTTAACTCAAACACAATTGCCTCTACAACTAAAAATACTTTTGACTTACCCCGCACGCAACCCATAAGTACTTCTCTCTTTTTCCCCATACTAGCGTGTATATGTATCTGCGGCCCTGATTTATTAGCAAAAATTGTACCGACACCCATTACCTCCCAACCATCTTTAAAATAAACTTTGTTCGGCTGGGGTGGAATTACCGGTTTTTTCGGGCCGGTAACCAATTCCCCTTTTTTTAGCGCTCCGATAAAAACAAGAACCGCTGCCTTAATCTTTTCTTTTTTGGCTAAAGCAGAGAGCTTTTCTAAAAGAACGTCATCATCCTCAAATTTCAATAAAAACAATCTGCCAATACTTCCTTTAGTATATTTCATCAGAAATTTTGCATTAGGCTGTTATGGTAATCGATAACGTTTTATGAAATAGTAGGTTATCGCGCATTCCCAAGGTAAGAAAAAGTTACAAAACTTTTTATAAAATAAAATGTTTTCTCTGCTGCGAAATGCTTATATTCACAATCAAATTTAATGATGGACCCAATGAATGCGCCTGCGGCGCTCTTTGCTAACGCAAAGATTGGGTTCATATTTTATATTATACCCGTAACAGTAAAAAATCCCAAGCAAAATCACGCTTGGGATTAATTATTTTATATGGTACAGCCGCTTCTATTTTTCAAAAATCATTATTTCACATTTCAAGGTCTGATCCTATTATTCTCGTTGTTGCTAAGACATGCAGAGAACCGCCTACGGAAGAATACTATTTATTCTTGACTTTTATTTCCATAGGTGACCCCTTTATTTTGATTGCATTATTTTGACCCATGATGATCATTGGAAAGCATAAAACAATCAATAGAATATAATATTTTTTCTTGCTCATCTGTGTCTCCCCTCTACGGAATACGACAGCAATCTATAAGCACCTGGCCCGCTGAGATGCCAGCATCGCCGACTGTCCCGGTACACACAGTTCTATTCGCATTCCAGGAACACGGAGTGACGCCATGATACTGGACCACTCCTCCGGCGCCACCTTGGACACTATTGGTATCATAATACTCAAATCGGCCCGTTACACCGACATAATCAGCGGGGCAAGAAACAGGATACGATTGACCGTTAACCACAGGCCCCCACGTATTTGAAACGCTCACGCAACTCAACTTAGCCGAAGTCTGTTTTGTGCCATCAGGATATTTAATGCCGTCTGTACCCGCGACTCCACCGATTTCGAGCTTGGCAGAAGGGCTTGACGTTCCAATACCGACATTGCCGTTTTCTTGAACTATAAATAGCTCTATGGCCGAGGGACCAAACCAAAAGTTATCCTTCAGGATCATAAAGGCTCTAGTGTCGGGGTCATCATTGTCGGAATCAAGGAAAACAGCTACGGATCGATCACTAGTCAAACGTGCAACGCCGTTATCTGCTTGTATCATGAAATTGGTTAGTTCAGTAGTTCCAGACTCAATTTCGTCATCTTCGAATAGAATGATTGGATTCACGCCTTTAAGGTGTAGTTGTCTTTCTGGAGTTGTTGTCCCAATACCTACATTCCAATCGGGACCATTTGTATAAAGGATATTTGTTCCTGCTGGATGCGTCCAGCTTGAGCCAGCCATACCCCAACCATATATTCCTGGTGCAGTTTCCCGGCATACCATAAGCTGGTTAACGTTGACTGTATTATCATAATACATAACCCCCTCATCATTATCAGTAGCGCAATTAGGCACGGTGGTGGTGGGAAATAATCTTAAGTTCTGATATACCCCAAAGGGCGCAGGATAGTAGGTAGTGATAGTGATGGATTCGGTTTGGGAAAAGACGGGGATAATAAAACAGGTTGTAAGTATTGAAGCCAAAGAAAAAATAAACTTATTTCGCATGTAGACCTCCGTTTTTATTGGTCCAATAGAGCTACTCCAAACAAGTTTATCTTAGCAGTAAACGAGTAATTTTTCAAGAAAATACTTTTAATAAAGAAATCGCCAGGAAATTTTAAATTTTTAATTGAACCCAAATTTTTCATTAGAAAAATTTGCCCAAAGGGCAGCCCTTTATTCTCATAGAAGATTTCTCATTCGTAGAAATAAAGGGCTGGGTTAACCCAGCCCTAATTTTACTGATAGAATATGCTTTTTAAGCAAAACAAAAGAGTTACATTGCAAACTTTTGGATGAACCAATCTGCCTTTTTTGTAAAATTAGGGCTGCCGTAGGCAAAATTTGCCTGCACCTTTTTGGTGCGGACCTATTTATTATAATAGCAACAGTTTAAGCAAGTTACAAAGCTTCTGCATTTCTAATGCAAATTTTGGGTTGAATTGTTTGGGATTTTTGAGAACCTTAATGAAGTATATAAAGCGAAATCCCGACTGTGCCGTCGGAAGAGATTTACAAATTCGTGCTGATTCGTGTGTAATTTCCCGCCTCAGCGGGATCCCGCCAAATAAAAACATTAAGGGGCGGGACGTGTACTATTCGTGTTGAGAAAATAAAAAAGCCCGGCAACTACTTACTCTCCCACCTCCTTGCGAAGGCAGTACCATCAGCCTTAGAGAGCTTAACGGCCGTATTCGGAATGGGAACGGGTGTGGCCTCTCCAGTATGATCGCCGGGCGTATAAAAACAGTAAAACGCATGGCGCATAGAGCACAGCGTAAATTTTCTTACGCTATGCGCTTTGCGCTATGCGATAAAAACAAGGCTGAGTATCAAGCCGATTGGCTTATTAGTAGTGCTCGGCTGAACACGTTACCGTGCTTACACCTGCACCCTATCAACGTAGTAGTCTACTACGAGCCTTCATCTCGACTAACGCCGAGAAGGGATTCTTAGTTTCAAGGTGAGCTTCGCACTTAGATGCATTCAGCGCTTATCTCGTAGGAGCATAGTTACCCAGCCTTTACCCTTGGCAGGATAGCTGGCACGCCAGAGGCTCCTCTGTCCCGGTCCTCTCGTACTAGGGACAGTACCTCTTCAAGAATCCTTACACCCACACTGGATAGAGACCGACAGTTTTGTTACTTCCCGTTCTTACGAACGGAAGGATTAGCCATTTCTGCTTCCGCCACATCATATTACTGATATGGGCGGATCCGCCTTAGGCGGAAATCTCTGCATATCGCTATGCAGCTCGGACTATATCTTAACCCCGACACAATATCGGGGCCATTGGCGTATAGTCTCTGAGGTTTCAAGGTTTTAGAAGAATATCTTTCGAATACTTTTTAAGTCCTGTCTTTGGTGAATTAAAAACTAATTTCACAACTCGATTGAAACCTGCACGCTTCAAGTGCTCTCTTTTATTTATAATATCGAGCACTCTAACAAAAATTTGAAAATCAATATTTTTGTCAGAACGAAGCGGGTGTTTCTTGAAGAAAGGAATTAGCTTTTCGCATAGATCCTTTCTATTTTTCACAATCAAAACCCATGTCCTATCTTTAGGATTTTTGAGGTGATTGGGTTTTAGGTATCCGCAACCCAATCTATTCTTGAATGCTTCAAGAATATTCTTCCCACCTGGATTTTGACTTAAGTGAAATTCAGTAATAATTTGCCATTTTAAAGGCAAATCTTTGCGCTTACTGAACCCCACATAGAAACATCCTTCACCATCAACAAAACCCGCAAAGTACTCGTCGGAAATTCTCTTTTCCCTGCTTACCTGCTGATTGTCCGCATACTGCACATTTTCACTTGACACCATAGAGACATTATATCTCTACTTATCTTTTTATCAAGTAGTGAGTAATTCTCCGGACTTTCCAGCATATAGCTCCGACAATTTCCTTACGGAAATGTCGGAGTCCGATCCAATAAAAGTTGGTATCGGACCAATTTTAGAGACAGCAAACGGTCATTTTCACTGTCTTACGACGTTCTGAACCCAGCTCACGTACCCCTTTAACCGGCGAACAGCCGGACCCTTGGGACCTTCTCCAGCCCCAGGATGGGATGAGCCGACATCGAGGTGCCAAACCGGGTCGTCGATGTGAACTCTCGGACCCGATTAGCCTGTTATCCCCGGAGTACCTTTTATCCGTTGAGCGATGGCGCTTCCACAAGCAACCACCGGATCATTAGACCCCGCTTTCGCGTCTGCTCGGCCTGTCAGCCTCACAGTCAGGCACCCATATGCTCTTATACTCAACGTCCGATTTCCAAACGGACTGAAGGTACCTTTAGACCCTTCCGTTATCTTTTAGGAAGGAACCGCCCCAGTTAAACTGCCCGGCTGGAACTGTCCCCCAATTAAATGGGGTTAGAACCTTAATAAAGTAAGAGTGGTATTTCACTGATGGCTCCATTCTAGCTAGCGCCAGAACTTCAAAGCCTCCCACCTATGCTACACATACTACACCAAAATCCAATACCAGCGTACAGTAAAGGTTCCGGGGTCTTTTCGTCCGAGTGCGGGTAGACGGCATCTTCACCGCCACTACAACTTCACCGGGCTCCTCGTTGAGACAGCGCTGCTATGGTTATACCATTCGTGCGGGTCGGAACTTACCCGACTAGGAATTTCGCTACCTTAGGCATTTTTGTTAGCTTTGTGTCGCCACAAAGATCGGACTATATCTTTCCCGACTCAACATCGGGATTCGGCGTATAGTCTCTGAGGATTCTGCTAATTACTTCTTCTTTTGTTCGCTTACGTTGTTTACCTGCGTGATTCGTTGAATATGCTAATTCAACTAAACGCAAAGTACCTTCAAGTGTTTTGTGCGCCTTATTCTCTAAAGCCAATGTTGCTTCCTTAAACATCAGGAAATTGCGACGCTTTATTGCTGAGGAGTATCGCATATATTTTTCGAAGAAAGGAATTACTTTCTCTACGATACTTCTTCGTGATGCAATCTTGTAAACTAAAACGTCCTCATTCCCTGGTTTAGGTACAATGCTTCCTGTGCCAAAAAAGTCTTTTGCTCGTTCCAGAAGTTCACGCGCTGACTTGTGTTGATAAATAAAAAATTCTGGATCGATGTAATAACCAAACTTGGCAGTAGGATGTTGCTTAAAGGAGATGCATAAACTTCCCTCTCCCTCAATTAGGCCCGCAAGAAACCACTTGAACTCTTCTGTAATCTGCAGTCTTTCCTGCTGATTATCTGCATTCATACTTTGTCACCTCCTCGGTAGCATGAAATCTAACCAGATGTTCCAGCATATAGCCAAATTTTACAACGGCCACAGTCAGGTAGCAGCATAATTACTTATTATGCTTAGACTTTTAACCGTTATAGTTACGGCCGCCATTCACCGGGGCTTCGGTTCAAAGCTTCAACCGACTTACGCCGGCCTAACCTCTTCCCTTAACCTTCCGGCATTGGGCAGGTCTCAGTCCCTATACATCCTCTTGCGAGTTAAGCAGGGACCTGTGTTTTTGCTAAACAGTCCCAGCAGCCATTTCACTGCGACCCCCGATAAATCGGGGGCACCCCTTCTTGCTAACGTACGGGGCTAGATTGCCGAGTTCCTTAACGAGAAATCTCCCGAGCGCCTTACCATTTGATGGTAGCCTACCTGTGTCGGATTGCGGTACGGTCATCAATAAACAATCTAAAAAGCTATTTCTTGGCACTTGGTCCTGGTGGGTTTACCCGCGCCGTAGCTTGGGCTCCCTTCCCGACTTACGTCGGAAAAACGGACACATCCAACAGTCCGACCACCGCACCTTATGCGTCACTCTTTAGATTAACGTCTATAGATGGGGGGCGAATATTAACGCCCTTCCCCATTACCTACCCTCGAAATATCGAGGTACAGCTTAGGGACCGCCTAACCTCCGTCTGACGAACATTGACGGAGAAACCTGAGGCTTTCGGCGGACCGGTTTTTCACCGGTCTTTTCGCTACTCATTCCAAGATAATCTCTTCTGTACGCTCCAGCCTGTCTTACAACGAGACCTTCACTGCCTACAGAATGCTCCCCTACCACTTATCCCCCGCCTATGGCGGGGAATAAATCCGTAGTTTCGGTAACAGGCTTGAGCCCCGATCATTTTCGGCGCAGAACCACTCGACCGGTGAGCTATTACGCACTCTTTAAATGATGGCTGCCTCTAAGCCAACATCCCGGCTGTCTTAGCAGCTCCACATCCTTTTCCACTTAGCCTGCTTTTAAGGACCTTAACTGACGGTCTGGGCTGTTTCCCTTTTGACTATGCAGCTTAGCCCGCACAGTCTCACTCCTTAGTATAGACTATAGCAATTCGGAGTTAGATTGGGTTTGGTATGGAGAAACTCCACCCTAGCCCATCCTGTACTCTACCTTCCATAGCCCTTACCTAAAGGCTGCCCCTAAAGGCATTTCGGGGAGAACCAGCTATCACCAGCCTTGATTAGCCTTTCACTCCGACCCACAACTCATCCAAGACATTTTCAACTGTCACTGGTTCGAACCTCCCCCCGACTTTCGTCGGGGTTCGCTCTGGTCATGGGTAGATCGACTGGCTTCGGGTCTATTGCCTACCGCTAAGGCGCCCTATTCGGACTCGCTTTCGCTACGCCTCCTTCCGAACGTCGGAATTAGACTTGCGATAAACAAATAACTCCCTGGACCATTATGCAAAAGGTACGCCATTGTCCCGCCGAAGCGAGACTCTGACCGCTGTGTAAACTTATGGTTTCAAGTTCTATTTCACTCCCCTTCCGGGGTTCTTTTCAGCTTTCCCTCACGGTACTAGTACACTATCGGTCTGGTGCGTGTATTTAGCCTTACCCTGTGGTCAGGGCAGATTCCAACAGAGTTTCTCGTGCTCCGTTGTACTTGGAAACATTGCCACAGAAGTCTAACCCATTTAACTTACAGGGCTATCACCTTCTTTGGCTCAGTTTTTCAACTGATTCTGCTACAGGTTAGATTTGTAACTTCTTGAAAGTTCTGCTGCACTCTCCGACAATGCTCCGCAACCCCCAACAAGCAACGCCAGCAGGCTTGACACTTGTCAGGTTTAGGCTATTCCCTTTTCGCTCGCCGCTACTGGGGGAATACTATTCGGTTTCTTTTCCTCCGGGTACTGAAATGTTTTACTTCCCCAGGTTAGCTTCCCGCCTTACGGCGGAACTTGCAGGTATTACCCCGCAAAGGTTTTCCCATTCGGAAATCTGCGGGTCAAAGATTGCTTGCATCTTACCGCAGCTTATCGCAGCTTGCCACGTCCTTCATCGCCAGCACCAACCAAGCTATCCACCATAAGCCGTTAGTAGCTTGATACTCAACCAAATTTTCAAAGAACATTTTATAAAAACGATTTCTATGTTGTTGAGTTGATAGGTTTTTAAGTTTAGCTTCTCTATATTTACCTATCAACCTAATAACCTATAAACCTAATAACTTTTTCATGGAGCCGAGGAGAGTTGAACTCCTGACCTCCTGCTTGCAAAGCAGGCGTACTCCCAACTGTACTACGGCCCCGAAAAAAATGCTTATTAAGGTATTTTGCCTTGCATTTTTTTCGCATCGACGCCGCAAGGCAAAGATGCATTTACTTGCATTTTGAATGAACACCACTAAGATCTCTCGTTTCGCTCGAGATTAATTCGGCTACACATTTTTTCTACGCCTTTAGCTTGAAAAAATGTAAGCCTCATCAATGGGCCAACCAGAATCGTATATAATCTGCGAAGCAGATAGTCCAACGGGACACCCTGCTGGGTAGCTCGAAGAACTCTTATTGTATCCGATCATTTGCTGCCTCACAAACTAAACCCCTACTTTAGGCCACAAGTGAACCATTAATCACTTACTATGGGCCCAACTGGGATCGAACCAGTCACCCCCGCGTTATCAGCACGGTGCTCTACCAACTGAGCTATGGGCCCGCGCGCTGTACGCGCACAGATTAGCACAGATTTGTAAGCGGATGAGCACAGATTAATATCGTATTTCGTCTATCGGTTGCGCAGCTCGTTTCGTATGCCGTCAAACGTCTTACGTAAAACGCAACCGATACGAGTGGCGCAACCGCAACCGTTTAACGAATATCTTTATCTGCGATCATCTGTGGTCTCAATCTGTGATCATCTGTGTATAAAAACAAAAAGCCTTTGGAGGTAAATCTTGTTGGCACAAGATTTTAAAAAATAAAAGGAGGTGATCCAGCCGCACGTTCCCGTACGGCTACCTTGTTACGACTTAGCGCCAATCATGAAATTCACCGTGGACCCTTTACAGGGGATTCGGGCGCCCCCCACTTTCAGCGCTTGACGGGCGGTGTGTGCAAGGCCCGGGAACGTATTCACGGCGCCATCGCTGATGCGCCATTACTAGCGATTCCAGCTTCATGAGGGCGAGTTGCAGCCCTCAATCAGAACTGAGCCTACTTTTTAAGGATTTGCTCCACCTTACGGTTTGGCCCCCCGTTGTAGTAGGCATTGTAACACGTGTGTAGCCCAGGATATAAGGGCCATGCGGACTTGACGTCGTCCCCGCCTTCCTCCCACTTAACGCGGGCAGTCTCTTTAGAGTGCCCCCTGATTCAACATCAAGGGTTGCAACTAAAAACGAGGGTTGCGCTCGTTCTACCACTTAAGGTAACACCTCACGGCACGAGCTGACGACAGCCATGCAGCACCTGTGCTGGCAACTGACTGGATACAGTTCACCCACCCTTTCAGGCGATTACTACCAGCATGTCAAACCCTGGTAAGGTTCCTCGCGTAGCATCGAATTAAACCACGTGTTCCACCGCTTGTGCGGGCCCCCGCCAATTCCTTTGAGTTTTAGCCTTGCGGCCGTAGTCCCCAGGTGGGGCACTTAACGCGTTAGCTTCGGCACCCATCCTTACGGACAAACACCTAGTGCCCATCGTTTACGGCTAGGACTACCAGAGTATCTAATTCTGTTTGCTCCCCTAGCTTTCGTTCCTGAGCGTCAGGACTGGACCAGAGAACCGATTATTCCACAGGCATTCCTGCCGATATCCACAGATTTCACCCTTACACCGGCAGTTCCATTCTCCTCTCCCAGCCTCTAGTCAGACAGTTTGAAAGGCACTTTCTTCGTTAAGCGAAGAGGTTTCACCTTACACTTGTCTGTCCGCCTGCGAACCCTTTACACCCAGTCAAACCGAGTAACGCTTGCCATCTCCGTATTACCGCGGCTGCTGGCACGGAGTTAGCCATGACTTATTCACCGGGTACAGTCAAACTGAAAGATTATTTACCTTTCAGCATTCCTCCCCAATAAAATGGGTTTACAATCCGAAGACCTTCATCCCCCACGCGGCGTCGCATTCTCAGACTTGCGTCCATTGGAAAAGATCCTCGACTGCAGCCTCCCGTAGGAGTCCGGACAGTGTCGCAGATCCGGTGTGGCTGACCATCATCTCAGACCAGCTACCCGTCTTAGGCTTGGTAGGCCATTACCCTACCAACTACCTGATAGGCCGTGGGCCGCTCTTAAGGTGATAGCTTACAAGTAGAGGCCATCTTTCTTCCGACACATTTCAGTATCGGGACACATAGGGTATTACTCCCGCTTTCGCGAGGCTATCCCCTTCCTCAAGGTACGTTACCCGCGTATTATTCACCCGTTTGCCGCTATCAAATTTTTACTTCTGCCGCGAGTTACCTCGCAACAAAAGCAAAAATAAGATCGCTCGACTTGCATGCCTAATCCACGCCGCCAGCGTTCACTCTGAGCCAGGATCAAACCCTCCAAAGGCTTTTAATTTCTGGCTCGTATAAATTGGCTTTTCCAAAGAACAAAAAGAGACAAAAAGCATCCTTAGGATGCTTTCCCCTTAACTCAAATTTAATTATTTTTACTTCAGGCTAGGTTAAACTATGGCAGTAGATTTGATTGCTTTTAGATAAACTCTGCCTTGTTTCTAGCGGTATTTTACAGCCCGAAATCCCATTCCTCTGTCATTAGAACTATTTCTATAGTAGCTAAATATATACACTAATTAAAAAAAATGTCAAGTATTTTCTTAAAACGCAGATGCTCGCAGAATAAAAACGCAGATTTTCGCGGATTGAATAACTAAACCACAAGAGAAAGGTAGTTCTCTACGTAGTCTAAAATGCCTTCTTCAAGACTAAATTGCGGCGGGGTTTTGAAATTCTTTTTCAGAAGGCTGCTGTCTGCTTCGGTAAAATCCTGATACACTCCTGTAAAAGGGTTATCAAAGTAATCGGGTTTTAAATTTTTGCCCATAGCGTTATTTAACGCAGCAATAATATCATTGAAACTGCGCGCCTTACCTGTGCCCACATTGACGATTAAATTCTTTTTTAAATCTAGCGCTTCAACGGTAAGCCGCGCTACATCCTTTACGTAAATAAAATCTCTTTTCTGCTGGCCGTGTTTAAAAACTCTTGGCCGTTTACCTTCCTTCATCTGTAGATATAGCTGATAAATCATACTTGCGGCTGAGCCCTTATGGTATTCACCCGGACCGTATATGTTAAAATAACGAATACCCACAATAAGCGGTAAATTTTTTTTTGCCATATATCTTGAAGCGTAACAATCGCAAAGGTATTTTGAGTATGCATAAGCATTTAGCGGACGTAGTTTCTGTGTCTCCTTCATTGGGCTAGGCCCATCACCATAAACTCCTGCACTTGAAATATAAACAAGCTTTATCTTCTTGCCGGCACAGAAATTAAAAACATTTCTAAAGCCATTGTAATTAACCGTTATCATTTTCTTATCGTCACGAAGTGTAGTATCAGTAATCGCTGCTTCGTGAATTATCGCATCTACCTTGGGTAACTTATTAAAAATATTGCCATCCACAATATCTGCGCAAATAACTTCGCCTTTGGTGCCTTCTAAGTTGCGAAAGTTTGCATAAGAAAAATCATCAAGGATAAAAGTTTCTGCTCCTCTATCCTCTAAAATCTTCACAACGTTAGAACCGATAAATCCTGCTGCGCCGGTTACTAGTGCTTTCATTGAACTCCTTATGATTTGTGAAATTTATTATGCTCTCTTTCTAAATCTTCGATGCGCTTTTCTAAGCGATGCAAAACTTCAATTACCGGGTCAGGCAATTTATTATGATCCAGAGCTACCCCGCTTACATGTTTGGGTTCACGCTCAATAATTACTCTGCCGGGAACACCGACAACAGTAGCACCTTGCGGCACATCACCTATAACAACTGAACCTGCGCCCACTCGCGCATCATCTGCTACTTTTATCGGGCCTAAAAGGATTGCACCGGAGCCAATAACCACTTTATTACCGATAGTCGGATGGCGTTTATGCTTTTCTAAAGAAACTCCCCCCAATACTACTCCCTGATATATCAAGACATCATCGCCTATTTCTGCCGTTTCTCCGATAACCACACCCATACCGTGGTCTATAAAGAAACGTCGACCGATATTCGCGCCGGGATGGATTTCTATCCCTGTTAAAAAACGCGCAAATTGAGAAATAAGCCGCGCTTCGATTTTAAATCCCCTGGTCCACAGCCAATGGGAAAAGCGGTAAATCCATATCGCATGCATCCCGGAATAGCATAAAACTATTTCAAGGGTGCTGCGCGCAGCAGGATCCTCACGAAAAACAGTATCAATATCCTCTTTTAGTCTGGATAGTATACTCATATTTATTTTTTACACAGATGGGCACAGATAAAAGACCACAGATGAGCGCAGATAAAACATCTGTGCTCATCCGCTTTTCCGCCAGGAGCGGATCCGCCTCAGGCTGAAAATCTGTGATAATCTGTGTGGGGCGTTAGCCCAGACAGGGTTTTTGACCCTTATTCTTCTTACGCTTACGGCGCCAGGACAGCTTTTTTCTTCTCGATCTTCTTGACATAGTATTTAGATGATAAGGTTTTTTGATAAAATTGTCAATGGTTTTTGCTTTACACAGATGATCACAGATACAGACCGCAGATGAGCACAGATTAAATATAGCAGATATAGTGATTTTTGAGAATTGGAATAAATGTAACTTTAAAACAATAAACTAATATTGATAGTCAGATTTTAAAATATTGAGAATATCTTGCAAAATAATAATTGCCTCTTTTTTATACCCATCGATTAACCCCTTAAGATCAGCTTTACAAAATATATCCTTTCTTTTACTTTTATCCCAAATTATATATCGAAAAGCGTCTTTACTAATTGACATTCTTGTAATATAACACCGTTTGTTACTATTTTTATTTAGTGGATGCCCAACTGTTAAATTTCTCAAATCTCTAATTTCTTTCCATGAAGATAGCTTATATTTACCCTCCTCAAAACAACCAATAAGTATCTTGCATAGAAATTTAATTGCATCTTGTTGAATAAATATAGATTGAAGTACCCCATATAATCGTAAATATCTAGCACCGTCACAATTGCTGCCTTTATGCTTTTCGTAGTAATTTAAAGCTAATAGAGTATCTTCTAGCGCATCCATCGATACACAGGCTAAATTCCAAGCATCTAAATTATTGTTAAAAGGTTCACTGGATAATTTCTTTTTCTCAAAAATACCTCTAATTTCTTTTGTTATATTATCCATCATCATTATTTATAATTTTGATTTTTAAAATAATAAAAGTTTTTCATCTGTGATCATCTGCGATTTTTTATCTGTGCTAATCTGTGCCGAGCGTCATATTAGTAAGATATTGTTTTAGCTTCAGAAAAGCGAGGGCGCGGTGGCTGATTTTGTTTTTTTCCGATAGCGGAAGTTCGGCAACGGTTTTTTTATATTTCGGCAGGTAAAAAATTGGGTCGTAGCCAAAACCGCCTTTCCCTTTTATTTCGTTGTGGATAAAACCATTAAGCTGACCTTCTATTTTTTTTATTATTTTTCCATTTTTTATAAGTACCAAATAACATATAAAATGCGCTTTTCTCTTTTTTCTCTCAACTCCTTCCAATTCTTTAAGAATTTTTAGATTATTTTTATGATAAGTCCATTTTTTTCCGGAATATCTTTTAGAAAATACTCCCGGCTTACCACCCAGATAATCAACTACTAATCCCGAATCCTCTCCTGCCACTAAATTATCTTTATAGGCTTTAGATATAGGCAGGGTCTTTTTGACTGCATTCTCAAAGAAAGTCTTTTCGTTCTCTTTTATATTAAATTTTCTACCCAGCTCGTTAAGCGATACAATAGAAAATTTAACACCTTTTAAGAGGTGTTTTATCTCGCGCAGTTTGCCCGGGTTTTGGGTAGCGATGATCAACCGCATTTTTCAAGTAACACGTAACAGGTATCACGTAACACGTCCTGTTGCATTTCCTCTTTATAACGTGTTACCTGTTACTTGCGACGTGCGACGTTATAAATTTATTAAAACATCTTTGAACAAATTCCTCTCTATATCAATTATTTCTGTAATTCCCTTTTTTGCTAAGGTAAGCATTTCATTTAAATCGTCCTGCGTAAATGCCAGGCGCTCGCCGGTGCCTTGCACTTCAATAAAATCTCCGCAGCCTTTCATTACGATATTCATATCCACGTCTGCGGTTGAATCCTCTGCGAATGTCAAATCTAAAATACTTTTACCTTTCCACATGCCTACGCTTACCGCTCCCAAGTAATCAGTTATACAAATCTCTTTAATCGTTCCTGCTTTATAAAGCTTGGATAAACAATCAACCAAAGAAATAAACCCGCCTATAATAGCAGAAATTCTCGTTCCTCCGTCTGCCTGGATTACATCACAATCTATATAAATGGTGCGCTCGCCGATTCTTTTTAAATCCGTTATACTTCTTAGCGACCTGCCGATTAAGCGTTGTATTTCATAGGTTCTTCCGGAATTTTTTTCTCTTTGGATTCTTATTTCGGTTGAACGCGGAAGCATCCCGTATTCAGCAGTAACCCAGCCGGTTCCTGAATTTCTTAAAAATAAAGGGACGTTTTTGTCAACGGTTGCAGTGCAGATTACTTTTGTGCTACCAACCTCAATTAAGCACGAGCCTTCGGCATGCTTGTTAAAATGCCTTTCGATTTTTATTTTACGGAGCTCTTTAAAATCTCTTCCATCAAGCCTTTTCATGATCTACCTCCGGGATTAGAAATAGCTGCAAGAAAACAAAAAAAACAATAAGACTAGCATCGTACTTAGACTAACGGAAGTGGAGAAAAATAACTTTTGTTGATAAATATGGTAGAATAAGCTGGCTAAGACTATATTCCTCGGTATGCCGTCCCTATGCGACTTTCTTGCAGACCGAAACTATTTCTGAGAAAGTAAGGTAAAAAGACGTTGCGAAACTAAGAAATCTGTATCATTCATTATTTCTATTTGTTCTTTTAGCAAAGGTTTTAATTTTTCTACCGCGGCTTGTTTGCTCAATTTACCTGCTTTATAGTCATTTAAAGCCATATCAATTTCTTTCAATATTTGTCCTAGCCTATTATGATATTGAGAAAATTTAGGATTTATTTGCTCCATCTCCGCAATAAATCTTTCTCTTTCCTCAATAGACATCTTTTTTATAGAGACTTGTGCAGATAAAAATAAAGGAGTATTAAGTATAAATATGGAAAAAATAAGTATACTTTTATATAGTGATATTTTTTTAAGCATCGGCTACCTCCTTTATTTTAATAATAGAAGTGTGGTAATTTTTGTCTAAATAAATCGGTTATTTCCAGCAAACAATTACATTAAAAATATCAGCACTGCCTCCAACGAGAACAGGAGGCATGAGCTGCTGAGAATGATACCCTGCCGGACACGACATACCGCCCGTATAAGGGTTGACTACATACCACGATGAAACATCTATGCCCAACCCCTCGTAGAAAGAAATCCACTCGCAGAGATAACAAGAATAGGCTCCTCCGAAATCTCCTCCAAACGTTTTCCAGCCGTTATTATAGTAATCCATAGAACCGTCGGTAGTATTAAACATCATCATTCCATTAACAGGGCCAGCTATAGCATTTCTATCGCCTTTAGTCATTCTCGGCGGAAGAAATCCGCTTGTATTTGAATTTACATCCAGTATTGCTTGTGGATTATCTGTCCCAATACCCACATTCCAGTTAGTATCATTGGCATAGAGGTCATTCGTTCCTGCAGGATGTGTCCAGTTAGAGCCAGCTACAACAAAACCATATGTTCCTGGTGTGGTTTCGCGGCATACCATAAGCTGGTTTACAGTTAACCTGTCATCGTAATACATCACTCCTTCATTATTAGCATTGCAGGCAGGAATAGTGGTAGTAGGAAATAACCTAAGGTTTCCATACACCCCAAAAGGTGCAGGATAATAGGTAGTGATGGTGATGGATTCGGTTTGTTGGCAGAAGGCTGGGCCAATGGAGATAAAAATAAAAAGTGAAAGAAACACTAAAAAAGGAACATATAACCCTGGAAAACGCTTCTTCATAAAACCCTCGTTTTTAAAATAGTGTTAATATTTTATCATTTTTATTATAATACATTCTAAATTATCGTCAAGATAATACTAATTAAATCATTTCTGAGCTTTATTCTAAATACCAATTCAGACATTATTTTTACCATAAGGCTATAAATCTCTATAGATATTTCTGCCTTTATAATCTATTGCCACAATCAAAGGAAAATCTTTTACCTTTAGTTGATATATTGCTTCCGGACCTAATTCTTTAAAACAAACTAATTTTTTGGAAATAACTTTTTTAGACAGCAACGCGCCGCAGCCGGCGGGTGCTACAAAATAAACTGCTTTATATTTTTTAATCAATTCTCTTACCTTTTTCGACCTTCTGCCCTTGCCGATCATTCCTAATAACCCTTTTTTTAATAAAGGCTCAACAAAATTATCCATTCGGCTTGAAGTGGTAGGGCCGCAAGAACCTATAACCTTTCCTTCGGGCGTAGCTGTAGGCCCACAATAATAAATAACTTGATTTTTTATATCAAAAGGTAGTTTTTTATCTCGCTTTACGAGTTCAACTAATTTTTTATGTGCCTGGTCTCGTGCGGTATACATATAACCGGAAAATAGCATTTCCTCTCCCATCTTAAGCGCCCTTATGGCATTTACTTCATTTTTCTTACTAGATTTCATCATCTCTCTTTTTCTAAACATTATGGTTAATAGTATCGTCTAGCGTTTATAGGTTGCGCCCATTCGACTTCGCTCAGGACTAAGTCCTGAGTATTATCGAAGGACGCTACTCGTTTCGTATATCGTTTAACGTATTACGGTTAACGCAACCTATCTTTATGTTCTTCCTACATACTCCCCAGTTGCTGTATCTATACGTACAATATCACCCTCTTTTATAAAAAGCGGGGCATTGACTTTATAGCCAGTTTCAAGAGTAACCTGCTTTCTGGCTGTTCCTTCAGTATCTCCCCTCAGTCCCACAGGCGCCTCAATAACTTTTAAATCCACTCGCGGCGAAAGTTCCAAAGAAACAGGTTTATGATTATAATATAAAAATTTAACTTCTGAATTTTCTTTAATATAATTTTTGCTATCACCAACGATATCTTCTCCTAGCACAACCGTGTCATAGGTTTCCATATCCATAAAGTGATATCCAGGGCTATCATGGTAAAGGTATTGCGCTTTTTGCGAATCTAAGCGCGCTTCATCTACTTCATCGTCAGGGTTATAACGCTGTTTTATCACGCGCCCGTCTTTAAGGTTCTTTAAATACACCTGATAGCACGCCCGGTAATTTCCGGGAGTGCGATGGTCTATATCTGTCACAATATACAAATCCCCTTTTTCGTTAATGACTGTGCCTTTTTTCATTTGCGATGCTCGCACTGTTTCAACCCCTTATTAACTAATATTTAAATTTATTTTTCGCTTTGCGCTATACTTTAATATTTACTATTGCGCTTCTAAGTGCGTGACAACTAATATTTACTCCAACCGGCAATCCCGCAATATGCGTAGGTACAGTTTTAACTTTTACCGCCAGACAGGTATGTTTCCCGCCTAAGCCCATTGGCCCGATATTTAAAGCATTTATTTTTTTAAGTAACTTTTTTTCTAAACCATTTATAAAATAATTCTTGTTTGGCTTATCAACTCTTTCGATAAGCGCTTTTTTTGCTAAAAGTAACGCACTGTCAGACGTTCCTCCGATTCCTACACCGACAATAAAGGGGGGGCAAGCCTCTGGCCCTGCTTCTTTTGCGCTCTCAACTATAAACTCTTCAATATCTTTTATGGTAACCGTGGGGTTAAACATCTTCAGCTGTGTTTTGTTTTCGCTGCCAAAACCTTTAGGTAAAAGTGTAACTTTTATTCCTCTTACTTTAGAAGAAAAATCTATATGCGACGCTCCACCTTTATATGAAGATTTTGCCCGCCTTAAAGGGTCAATAATTGAGGGGCGTAGGCAATTCTTTCTATAACCGCTAATAATACCTTCTTCAATATTACCAATTATCCTATCATTAATAGATATGCTTTTGCCTACTTCAATAAAAATTACCGGAAAACCCGTATCTTGACAAATGGCTAATCTCTCTTTTTTAGCAATTTTGGCATTTTCTAAAATCCAACTTAAAGCTTTTTTTGCCTTTTTTTCTTTCTCCTGACTGTGGGCTTTGCGTAAAAGGCGTAAAACATCGGCCCTTAAGGAAAAATTTGCTTCGGCAACCATATTTTCGATTTGCTTTCGCATACCTATGCTCATTGTACGCCTAATTTCTTATGTATTTGGGGGATAATTATAGCTTTTATGCCTCCGTTTATACATAATCCGCGGAATAACAGCAATTTCTCTTCCAATAAATCTTCAAGCGGATTTTCCGGCTGAAGCACAAAATGTAAATCAGGCTTTAATTCCTTAATAAGCGCTATTGATTTAGCGATATCGTCCATTACGGTATATTTTCCTATTACTGCCTTAACAAATACTTCCTTAGCTCGAGCGATTTCCAAAAACTTTTTATGCTCGTTCCATAAATCTTTCTGCTGTGTTGACGAAGGCAATTTGAAATCCATAGCAATTACATCTATATAGTCAATAACCCTTTTTAAATTATTGTGCAAGATTCCGTTAGTTTCTAAATAAATGGTTTTACACCTAACTTTAAGTTCATGGCATAAATCAGTTAAAAAATCAATTTGCAGTAACGGTTCCCCTCCGGTTAGCGATATTGAATGATAGTTGCTGTATCTCGAAATAGATTCTAATACTTCTTCAACTGTTTTTTCTTCATAAAATTCTAGCTTTGTATCGCAAAACGAACAGTCTAAGCCGCAGCCATAAAAACGCACAAAAACCTGCTCTTTGCCTTGACATATACCTTCTCCTTGGATACTTTTAAAAATTTCTGATATTTTCGCTTTCATTATAAAATGATTAGACCGATTTCCGCCTGAGGCGGATCAGCCTTCGGCTGAAGATATAGACTACACAGATTTTTTATAATTTCAAAAAGAAGTATTGCTTTTTTTTGAAATTAGCAATGGATCTGTTATCCCAAGCTGGTTAAATGCATTGATTCTAAAATGGCAGCTATCGCATTTTTGACAAGGGAACTTTCCGCCTTGATAACAAGACCAAGTATGTTGGAAAGGTACGCCCAGTTTTAACCCCATTTTGATTATTTCTTTCTTACTTTTATTTATCAAAGGCGCTTCTATTTTGATGTCACCCTGTTTCATTCCTATATCAACGGCTTGCTCAAAAGCTTTCAAAAATTGTGGCCGGCAATCAGGATAACCGGAATAATCCTGGATATGCGCGCCGATAAATACTTTCTTGGCACCGATACTTTCCGCAAGCGAAAAAGCATAGCTTAAAAAAACAATATTCCTTGCCGCAACATAGGTAGAAGGAATCTCGTGTGTAGCTAAATTGCGGTTTAACGGAACGTGCTTTTTCATATCAGTTAAACTAGAATGTGTCCACGCAAGGTTTATCTTTACGACATAATGAACAACGTTATTTAACTCTGCGATTTTTTTTGCTGCTTCTATCTCTTTTTTATGGCGCTGATGATAATTAAAAATAAGCGCGGTTAACTTAAACCCAAGTTTTTTGGCAAAGTAAAGTGTCGTGGCGGAATCCAATCCGCCGGAAAGTAAAATAATTGCTTTTTTCATTCACTATAGGCAGCGCAGGAGTTTTCTGTCTCCCATACTAATACTTCCTCTAATTTACATTTTTGCTTAGCGATTATCTTTTTCAATTTTGAAAAAATATAACGCGCAATTGCTTCCGAGCTAGGGTTAACCTTGCTAAAATATTCCAATTCATTGATATGTTTATGGTCTAGCTCTTCTAAAACTTTATTAGTTATTCTTTTTAATTCATGAAAATCTATCACCATTCCCAATGAATTTAGTTTTTCTGAAGAAGCTAATACTTCAACTTTCCAGTTATGTCCGTGCAGAGATTCGCATTTTCCTTTATATCCCCGTAAAGAATGCGCGGCGCTAAAATTTGAAATTACTTTTATTTTATACATTTTAACTATCGTTAAAATTCGATTACAGCGATGGGAAAATGATTACGGCGATTTTTTCAATCGCTGAAATCTATATTTTCCGCCGAAGGCGGATCCGCCTCTGGCGGAAATCTCTAAAATTATAACTTTAATGAGAGCTATCTACAACTTTAGGTGTCGGAATATCTCTTTTCAAAAATAGTTTCGCTAATTTTCTAAATCCCTTTGGCTCGTCAGAAACGTAAAAGTCCACCTTACCTTTTTTGCCAGCCCTATTATTCAACTTCTTTACATCAAGCAAATTTTTTGTATGTACGGCTACTTCTTTTGCCGAATCAATTATGCATACCCCTTTTAAGTATTTTGATATTGGCTCCTTTAAAAGAGGGTAATGCGTACATCCCAAGATTACCGTATCTACATTTTTCGCCTTAATTTCTTCTAAATACATCCTTACGATAGAATTTACGATGCTGCCGCTCAGAATTGCCTCTTCCACTAACGGAACGAATAGCGGACAAGCCTTGGAATATACTTTTGCGTTTCGATTCCTCTTTGCTATCTCTTTTCTATAGCTACCGCTGTTTATGGTTGAACGCGTTCCGATAACGCCTATTCTATTATTTTTTGAAATACCGATAGCCTTTTTGGCTCCGGCCTCGATTACTCCGATTACCGGTGCGCTAAAATTCTTTTTAAAATAATCCAACGCTAAAGCAGAAGAAGTATTACACGCGATTACAACCATTTTTACTTTTCTCTTTAAAAGAAAAAGGACATTTTCTGTACTAAACTTTATAATTGTCGATTTTGATTTATTACCATAAGGCACCCTTGCGGTATCGCCAAAATAAATTATATCTTCAGACGGCAATATTTTCTCTATCTCGCGTAGTACCGTCAACCCCCCTACGCCAGAATCGAAGATACCAATCGGTTTATTTCTAGCGTTTATCTGCATAAGATTCATTTTGCTTGTTCAAAGAAACCACACCAAGAGTGATTGCCTCAGCGATTTGATTTTGATAAGTTTTTCTCATGAGGCACTTCTCTTCGTAGCGATTGCTTATATAGCCTATCTCTACCAAAACCGAGGGAACGTATGCCAGGCGTAATACATAAAAAGGGGCTTTTTTGGGCGGTTTTACCTTAAATCCTAAATTCTTGAAGCTAAAATAAAGAGCGTGAGTAAAATCCATAGATAGAGCATAATTTTTTGTAAGAAGTAAATCCCATAGAATTACTTCAGCATCAAAAGGTATTTTCTGCGGCCCAAAGCTCTCTTCTTTTGCTAAATCAATCGCTCTTTCTTCGCTGTTGAAGCGCGAAGGCGAAAGGTAATACACCTCTACCCCCTTCATTTGCCTTGAACGGTTAGCATTACTGTGTATAGAGATAAAAAGGTCTGCATTATGTTTTTTTGCTATATCAACCCGCTCCTGAAGCGTAAGATAAATATCATGGGAACGTGTCAGTATAACTCTAAAACCCTTTTGCTCTAGCTCTTGCTTTAAATATTTTGCTACTTTTAAATTTAAAACTTTCTCTTCTAGCCCCCTATAAGATATTGCCCCAGGGTCTTTTCCGCCGTGGCCGGGATCAACAACAATTGTTTTTATAGTGAAGGAAGCCCTGAAAGGAGTTATTTCCTTAGAAGAAATTATTTTTTCTAATTCACGCGAAAGCAATATCTTTCCGTTAGAATATAGAGGAGGGTTTTTAAGGTCAAAAACATTACCGTTAAAATAGCCTACATTAGAATTAAGAATAAGGCGTAAATCTTTCCCGCTAGATGAAATCTTAACCATGTCATCGAGGGTGTCGAAACTATATTGTAAATTATATTTTTTGCAAAAATCATCTAGATACATGAAATCGGAAGATTGATACCCTATTGGTATATTTTTATGCGAAGTAGTAACGCAAGCAGCAAGAAAGACAATAAAAAACAAGCTTAAAAGCCTATGCATAATGAGAAATTATACCATCCCTTATATAAAAATCAACCCATTCGACTTTGCTCAGGGTTGCGGTTCGATTGCACTCACCGTCCTGAGCATGTCGAAGGAATACTGAGTGGAATCGAAGCATCAAAACTAAATAATAATAATTGATTACAATAATTAAGTATAGATTGCGCCGATTATGAAGCCTTCCCTAACTCCTCGGGCTAAAGCCCGAGGTTTCGGCATGGCGAATACTGAGCGGCGTTTTTGGCGCCGCGAATGTATAAATACTATAAATCTGTGTAATCAGTTTACCTGGAAAGCGTAAATAGAATAGATTTATTTTTTAAGGTAAGGTAAGTAGCTTTGCCGATAAGCTTAAGAGTTTCGACATTTTTCTTAAGAGTTGTGGCAGGGATAGAAGCAAGATCGGTGATATAAGAACGAGAAAGCAACAAAACATAAAATGTATTCTTATCCCCAAATGCTGCTTGATAAGAGTGGTGATTCCAATCGCTTCCGACAAAAACAAAAATAATTTTTTCCTTAAAATTTTCGTGAAATATTTTATATACCTTATCAATGTTTTTTCTGTCGGCATGAAAATAAAGAACAACCTCAATAAATTTATGAGTTGCCGTAACTTTCTTTTTTGCCTCTTCAATGATCTGCCTTAAAGGCCAAGAGCAAATATCATTACTTTTATCTTGCGCGAGTTTACGCATTTCTTCCTTGTATTTTTCCACAAATTCTTGGTCAACAAAATTTATTCTTTTCAAAGCAGAGTAAAAAGCAATAAATATCTGGAAAAAATACATCTGGGACATGAGAGAAGCTACAGGATCACTAATTTCTAATTTAAGCTCCAAAGGTAAAAATAGATTATTCTGCTTTTTGGCTGAACATATTGTCTTAACGGTTAAGTTTTGGCTCTTGGAACCCAAAGATTCCTGAAAAAGCTGAACAACCCAAGAAGAAAGGCGCTCGCTGAACCTCCCGGTCACGGTAGGAGAAAAATATGCGCGTTCAGTATCTTTATACTTTTCAACAAAAGAATACGCCTGCCTTCTAATAGCTTCTTGAGAAGAAACATAGCTGGTATAAACATTTTCTAATGCTTTAAAATTTTTATTTAAAAGTATAAATAAAGGAAGAAAAAATATGTTGGTATTAGGGGAAGAGAACCTACCACCAATATCGGATTCTCTGTTAAACTGTATAGGTAACCTCGCAATGCCTTTCCAACCCAATGAATCAAGTTTATCAAATGCCGCAGGATCGCTAAGCCACAGAAAGTGCTGTTGCCAATTTTTTGTAAATAATTCTTTTAAGGTGTGGGAAAGAAGTTGAGTTTCCTGCGTAGTCGCGGATTTAGATATAGAAATAACTAAAGTTTTATCTATATCTTTTATTTTTCCTAAAATCTCTTTAACGGCTAGGGGATCAAGACTATCTAGCGTATGCAGGGAATGTTTCTTAAATAAAGAAAATAATGTCTTTATGCCATTTATAGAGCCCCCCATGCCCACAAATATAAAGTTCTCTTTTCCCTCCAAAATAGGCAGGGCCGTGTTCAGTGCTTTTTTTATTTCGGCATAAGGGGCAATTTCTACCCATCCTAATCTTTTCTTTTCCTTATCAAAACCAACTTCTCTATAGGGATTATCTAAGGGTAAATCTTTTTTAGATTTTCCTACTGCCCCAAGAAGATACTGTTCTAGTTTGCTGTTATATTTTTGTTCCATAAATTATATCTATTATCCATAAGCAGCAAAAAAAATCAACCCCCTTGACGCAACTGGTAACGCAAGCAAAAGTGTGTAAGTCCTCATAGTGTATCAGCCCCTAGTTGATTAAACTTCTTACAAGGGTGTTCCTTCCAGTGTTTGTTTAAATGGTTGAAAATAGCAAAGATTATCCTGTCACAACTTGCGGCATTAC
>JAUYCY010000163.1 GCA_030692055.1 Candidatus Omnitrophota bacterium
GATTTTGGGCGCAACCGAATTTACGATAGACGTAACTTCCCGCCTACGAGTTAAGTCTCGGCGGGATCCCGCCGAACGGTAATGTAGGCGGGAAGCAGCGCATCCATTCACCGTATGACGATATTTAGTTTCCACGTGGAATCCAGTGAAAAATGAAGCCTTCCATAGCTCCCTGCCTGCCGGCAGGCTCGGGGCAAAGCCCGAGGTTTCAGCATGGCTAATACTGAGCGACGCACCATATAGTCCCTGCCTATCGGCAGACAGGCGTCCCCCCGCGACACGTCGGGACGGTTTTTTGAGCACCTTAATACGATATTAAGCGAAATCCCGACATCATCGGGAAGCGGCCGTGAATGTATAAATCACCTTATAAGCTAAACTGCGGCCTTAAAAAGCAAACCCAGAAGTTGCCCTTCGGGCGCTTTTGCTAACGCAAAAGTGGGACTGTTGCGAAATGCTCTTTTTAGCAAATTCATTGCTAAAAAACCCTTGAAAAATAAGGCTATTTTTTTGCAAAAATTCCAAAATTTGCCATTTAGCGACAGCGCCAAAGTTAGGTTTATGTGGTTTCCACGTGGAAACTTCTACAAGACTCGGTATTGAATTATTGTTTTAACCAATAGACTTTGTGAATATTATGAGATAGTTTCCACGTGGAAATCTACTAAATATGGTTTATCTTAGTTTAGGGGTGGTTTAAAACCCCGCCAGAGACGCGCGCACGTCCTACACGCATTTGGTAAGCAAAGCTAAGTAAATTTTGGATTGACCAATAGAGGGTAAGGCTAGCTGGAAAACCATAAAAAATGACGCCCATAAAAACAGAGAAAAACAATCCCATTGTTTTTTGTTCAGAAGGGGCAGAAGAAGCAGTGACTAGCTTTTGTTGCAATAATCCTAAAATTGCAATAAAAATAGGTAAAATATTTATATAATCAACGGGTGGTGGAAAGGGTAGCTTAAAAGCATGGTCCGGAAGTGATAAATCCTTTATCCATAAAAAACTGACCCCCTTTAATTCTACAAACCTCAATAAAACCTGATAAAGAGCAATAAACACAGGGAATTGAAGCAACATGGGAAGGCATCCGCCTAGGGGATTTATTTTGTATTTTTTATATAACTCTAATGTTTCTTTATTCAATTTCTGAGGATTATCTTTATATTTCTTCCTGAGCTCTTCAACCTCTGGTTGAATTTCCGCCATCCTTTTCATCGCCTTGGTGCTCTTGGCAGTAAAAGGAAAAAGTAGAGCATAAACAAAGACAGCAAAAAGAACGATGCTGGCTCCCCAGCTCTTGCTGAGCGAATAAAAAAAGTGGAGGAGCCAAGACAGCCCTGCACCAATGGCGTGGAAGAAACCATAATTTATAATTCCTTGTAAACCATAGGGTTTCAGCTGATTTTCGATTTGAGGGCCTAAATACAAAGAGGTTTCCGAAGCAGGGGAAACCGATATTAGATAAACGTCATTCTTATTTTTCTTCCAGATTATATTATATGTCCCTTTCAGAAGAGAAATACAAAAATATTTGTCGCGGATGCCGGCGAATTGCACATTTTTAAAAGCAATCTCCGCTTTATCCTTTATGTTTTTAAAGGTTTTTCTCTGTAAATCGTCATTATAAAAAGAGAACGTTTCTTGATATCCTTGGTCTAACGCATTGTTAGACAATGAGTTAGAAAATAGGACCATTGATTCTGCAGCGTAAAATAACTTTATTCTTATAATATCTTTTTGAAAAATAAACTCTTTTCTATCTCCTTTCGGGGATGTAAAAATTATTCTGTCGCTTTGAAGAGAAGGGGTAAACTCTTTGCTGTCATCCTGTTGGATAAGGCCGATGTTTTTAAATATCAGGTCTTCTCCGTAGGTTTTTGAAGAAATTTTCTTTATGTAACCTCCTCTGGAAGAATAAGTTATGTGAAAATTATCTATGGATACGGTGGGTAAATTAGCCTCCTCGTTTATAGTAATTTCTTTTTCTGTTTTTGGTTGCTCTTTCTGCTGTAGCTCTACGGTTTGTTGAATTATAGGGGATGGGGATTTAGGGAAATAGCGGGAAGCTATAAAGCTGTAACCCATTAAGAATAAAAAGGTTATAAAAAAAGTCTTTAAAAGTCTTTTTTCCATTATTTTAAAGGATCATACCCACCCTGCGTTAGGGGGTGGCAACGTAAAATACGTAGAATCGAGAGCCTAAAAGCTTTGGGGAAAGAGCAGCGCTTAAATGCCTCCTTGGCATAGCACGAGCAAGTAGGTATATATATGCACTGCGAAGGAAAGAGAAAGGACACCTTTTGGTAAAAGGAAATCAGCCAGATTGCTATATTATTCATACAGTAAGTCTTTTTCTTCCTTTTTTTCTTCTTCTACTTAAAACCTTTCTGCCGCTTTTTGTAGCCATCCTGGCACGAAAACCACATTGCCTTTTACCTTTAATTTTAGTAGGGGTTTTAAGGTTTTTTTTCATGAACGCACCTCTTAAAAATTTTCCGCTTTCCTAGTTTATTCTCTCTCGGTGAATACCCCGTGGCTTGCCACGGGGATGAAGCCGAACTCGTAAACGTAGTTGACCTCATTCTAAGGCAATGAATGAACCAGTGATAATATTAGTATAGAACATACTCCGCTCACTTGCCGCGGAGACTGGTTGATTATTATGGCCGCGTGAAAACCTGACTCTGCTTTGGATTTTTCTAAAGGTAAAAGATTTTAACACAACTTATTTACGTGTCAACTATATTTAATAAATCCACAGATTAACACAGATGAATATTACACCTGCCTGCCGGCAGGCAGGGATGAGCACAGATATTATTAAATAGTTAGTTTTTAAGGAAAATGTAATTTTGTATTTTTTAAATAGACTGCCAGCCAGTGGGGATTAGCGCCAATTCGTGTTAAGAAAATGTTTGCAAAGAAATTTTATTGCGGTATAATCTGTTTCGCCTTTCGAAGGTAATTGTGAATAAGCTGTGAGTTTTGTGAATATACTGTCGACTCGTCCAGCCTACCCCAGCCCATCCGACAAGTTTGGGATCAGTCCTGAGTGGCTTGTGGTGAGCATGGTCGAACCAAATCGAAAGGTTGAGTGAAATCTAAGGGTTGGTTGTGCGCTATGGAAAAAATTTGGCTAGCCGGCAGAGACCAATTAAAGGTAATTTTAGGAGAAACTTCGTTTGATACCTGGATTAACCCTTTAAAATACAAAAAAATCGAGGGTTTATCTCTATTCCTAGAGGCTCCTGACGGTTTTTTTAAAAACTGGGTGGAAACAACATATCTTACGCAGATTAAACAAGCCCTTAAAGAAGTCACCCAAAAAGACTTTGAGGTTACCTTTGAAGTTAATCCTAATCTTTTGAAACGAGTAACTAACAAAATTTTTAAAACCATTGGGGAAAGCTTCCAGGAGGAACCGCAAGACTCTTTACGCCTAAACTCCCGTTTCACTTTTGATAATTTTATTGTCGGTGCCTCTAATAGGATGGCCCATGCTGCTTCTTTGGCTGTTGCTAGCGCGCCGGGTAAATCTTATAATCCGCTCTTTATTTATGGAGGAGTGGGCCTTGGTAAAACACACCTTATGCAAGCGATCGCAAACCACGCTCTTGGCCAGAACCCTCAAGCTAAAATAAAGTATATCTCTTCGGAAAAATTCACCAATGAATTGATTTTGTCGATTCAAAACCGCGCCACGGAAAAGTTTCGCCAAAAATATCGCAACATCGATATACTGCTTATTGATGATATCCAGTTTTTGGCCGGCAAGGAAGCTTCCCAAGAGGAGTTTTTCCATACTTTTAACGTTCTTTACGACTACCACAAACAAATTGTGGTTTCTTCCGACAGGCCCCCTAAAGAAATTCCCAGGTTAGAGGAAAGGTTGGTTTCCCGTTTTAGTTGGGGGTTGGTGGTAGACATACAGCCTCCGGATTTTGAAACCAGGGTGGCGATTTTAAACAAAAAACTCGAAAAAGACCCCATTAAAATTGACAAGGAAGTCATTGATTTTATTGCTAAGCATATCGCAAGTAACATACGGGAGTTGGAGGGCGCACTAATTAGAATTATCGCCTATTCGTTGATTGAAAACAAACCCGTAAGCTTAGATCTTGCAAGGGATATTTTAAAAGACATGGTAAAAGAAATCCGTAAAAGAGTAACACCTGAAATGGTTTTAGAAAAGGTGGCGGGCTATTTCAGTTTGTCGCGGGAAGACTTAAAGGGTGGTAAGCGCAGCAAGAATATTGTTTTGCCAAGACAGGTTGCTATGTACCTTATACGCGAACTTACGGATTTGTCTTTGCCGGAAATTGGTGGTTTTTTGGGTGCGAAACACCACACCACCATTCTTTATGCCCATAAAAAACTAAAAGCCGCCTTGCAAAAAAACGAGAAGCTTAATTTAATTATTCACAGCATTAGACAGGAAATTAATAGTTAGTGTTTTTTTGTGTGAATAAAATACTGGTTTTTATTTTTATTTTTGGTACAATTGTTCTCTTTAAACAGTTTCCACAGACACTATTAATTCTACTGCTATGAAATTTACTATTAATAAAGAAGTGTTATTAGAAAGCCTGCAAAAGGTTTTGGGTCCAACCACCACCAAACAAAACTTCCCTATATTAAATAGTGTTTTAATTACCTCTATAGATAACAAAATAAAACTTGTTGCTACCGATCTGGATGTAACAGTTGTATCTTTTCAGGAAGCCGACGTTGCCGCAAAAGGCAAAACCGCAATCCCCATGAAAAGATTTATATCTATCGTCAGGGAGCTGCCCTCGCAAAACATAACCATAGAGCTAATCAAAAATAACCTTTTAATAAAATGTGAAAAAATTGAGTTTAAAATAAACACACTAAACCCAGAAGAATTTCCTCAAACTGAAGAGGAAAGAGAAGTATCTCTTATAAAAATAAACAGCGCGATTCTAGAAGAAGCGATTAGGCTAACTTCTTTTTGTGTGGGGTATGAAGATGTGAACTATGTGTTAAACGGTATATTTTTTGAGGTGTTTGAGGAAGAGATAAGGTTGGTTTCTACTGACGGCAAAAGGTTATCGTTCACAAAAAGAAAACTTCCCCCAAATCAACCAGCGGTTAAAACAAAACTATCCTTTATCTTACCAATAAAAGCCACAAACGAACTATATAAACTAATAAAAGAAAAAGAAGGGGAGTTATTCCTATTTGTAAAAGAAAACAAGATTGGTTTTGATTTTAAAGACACCCAGTTTATAGCCCGGCCAATAGAGGGGGAATTTCCTGACTACTCGCAATACATTCCCAATGAAAACAAAGATAAACTGGTTATAAATCGGCAAAATTTTCTTCTTGCGCTTAGGAGGGCGGATTTACTTTCCACGCAGGATTATCAAGGGGTGAAGCTCGAGCTAAAAAAAGACAGCCTTGTTGTTTCTAAGGCTACACCGCAGCTAGGGGAAGTAAAAGAAGTGGTGGAGGTGCGCTATGCCGGTTCAATCCTAGAAATTGGATTTAACCCAACATATCTTATAGATGTGTTGAAGAATTTAGATGACGTAGAGGTTAGTTTTGAATTTTTTGGCGCGGATAAACCGGCGGTTTTGCGCAAAGAAGATTATATCTACCTCGTTCTTCCCATGAAGATATAGCCCGCCCATGGCTACCCACATTAAAACCATCGTCCACGATTTTTTAAAAAACAAAAAACAGGAAATTAACCACAAAGAAAGGATAAGAAAAATAATAGAAACAAATATCGACAAAAAACTAAAGAAAAATATTTATTTAAAAGGGGTGTATAAAAATAAACTTATTTTAGGGTCGCAGGGTTCCAGCTTTAGTTATGTTTTTAATTTAAAAAAAGACAAGTTGCTCAAGGCGGTCCAAGAAGAATTTCCCGAAATAGAGGATATGAAAATAACCATCGGATAAACTTATGGATGAAAAAATAAAGACCCAAAAATACGACGCAACTACTATACAAATTTTAGGAGGCATTGAGGCGGTTAGGAAAAGGCCGGCAATGTACATCGGAGATACTACTTCGCGAGGGTTACATCATTTGGTCTACGAGGTGGTTGACAATAGTGTTGACGAAGCCAGTGCCGGATTTTGCGACAAAATAAAAGCGGTGATTCATTCGGACAACAGCGTATCCGTGGACGACAATGGCAGGGGAATCCCCGTGGACATACACAAAACTGTGGGCAAACCCGCCCTTGAAGTTGTGCTTACCACACTGCACGCAGGCGGCAAATTTGACCACCGTGTTTATAAAGTAAGCGGAGGACTACACGGGGTGGGGGTGAGCGTGGTAAACGCTTTGAGTGAGTGGATGGAAGCAGAAGTAAGGCGTGACGGAAAAGTTTATCATCAGCGCTTTGAGAGAGGCCACACCAAAACCTCTATTAAGGTAATAGGTAAAGCAAAGGCTACCGGAACAAAAATTACTTTTAAACCAGACAAGGAAATATTTAAAGAGATTAATTTTTCTTTTGAGATTTTGTCGCAGCGGCTAAGAGAACTTGCTTTTTTAAATTCTAATATTGAGATAGGCCTCTTGGATGAACGCAACGATAAAGAAGCAGTATTTAAATTCAAAGGAGGCTTGACTTCTTTTATTGAATATCTCAATCATAACAAAACCCCGCTACACAATAAAATCATCTACTTCGACAGAGAAAGAGAAGGGGTCATTGTTGAGGGGGCGCTGCAGTATAACGACGGCTACAAAGAAAATATCTTTTCGTTTGCTAATAACATAAATACTATTGAAGGCGGCGTGCATCTAAGCGGTTTTAAAACTGCTCTCACCCGTTCTATCAACCAATACGCACGTAATAAAAATTTACTTAAAGACATCGAGGGTATCTCTGGGGATGACATAAGAGAGGGTTTAAGCGCGGTAATAAGCGTCAAATTGCCTGATCCTCAGTTTGAAGGTCAAACAAAAACAAAATTAGGTAATTCCGAAATCGAAGGCATGGTCAGTTCCGTAGCCTTTGAAGCGCTTACTTCGTTTTTTGAAGAAACGCCGTCGGTTGCCAACAAAATTGTTGAAAAAACTATTCTTGCGGTAAGGGCAAGAGAGGCGGCGCGCAAAGCGCGCGAGCTTACCCGCAGAAAAGGCGCTCTGGATATGGGTGGGCTTCCCGGTAAGCTTGCCGATTGTTCTGAGAAGAGCCCTGAAAGCTGCGAGATATACATTGTTGAGGGCGAGTCAGCGGGGGGTAGCGCCAAGCAAGCGCGCGACAGAAACTTTCAAGCAATACTACCCATCAAGGGAAAGATTTTAAACGTAGAAAAAGCCCGCCTAGACAAGGTTCTAGGCAACGAAGAAATACGTACTATTATTTCTGCGTTAGGAACGGGGATAGGGGAGGAGTTTGATATTTCTAAGCTGAGGTATCATAAGGCGATTATTATGGCTGATGCTGATGTCGACGGTTCGCATATTAGAACACTGCTTTTGACTTTTTTTTATCGCCAACTTCCCAAACTTGTTGAAGACGGATTTATTTATATTGCTCAGCCGCCTTTATACAGAATAAAGAGAAAAGATTGGGAGGAATATATCCACACCGAAAAAGAAATGAATGAGATAATACTGAAACTAGGGGTTAAGGCGGCAAAAATTTCAAAAATCGCCAAGGGCGCCGAAAGCTATTCCCCCAAAGACATGGAAAAAATAATCAACAGCCTAATTGAATTAGATAAACTAACATTCTCGCTTGAAAGAAAAGGGATAACTTTTAAAGATTATCTGCAAGCAACCGATGAAAAAAAGAAAAAGTACCCAATGTACAAAATAATAGAAAAAAATAAAACGGTTTTTGTCCTAGATGACGACGAGCTAGCCTCTCATAAAGACCAAGAGGATTTAGATAGCGTGGAGATTTTTGAATCTTACGAAATAAAAGGGCTCGCCGGCGAATTTTTAAAATTAGGAATTTCCTTAAAAGACTATTTGCCGCAAGAGAAAGAAAAATTTATTCTCGTCAACGAAGAAACCGGAGATGAAATTAAATGTAAAAGTTTAAAAGAGGTATACGAGGAGATAAAAAAAATTGCCACCAAGGGAATGCACATACAAAGATACAAGGGTTTAGGGGAAATGAACCCCGAACAGCTTTGGGAAAGCACCATGGATCCGGCTAAGCGCACACTTTTAAAGGTAACCCTAGAAGACGTGGTTGAGGCGGATAGGATTGTTACTCTGCTAATGGGTGAAGAGGCGGAGCCGCGCAGGGAGTTTATCCAGACCTATGCGCACGAAGTAAAAAACTTAGACATATAAAAATAAATAACGGGAGAGAAAAATGACAAAAATTATTTGTAGTTATACCATAGTGCTGTTTTTTATTTTTTTAGTATTGCCTGTTTCAAACATATTCGCAGATTCATATATTGTAACCGGAAACGAAATAATCAAAAAAATTCATCATGACATTATATTGATAAAAGATAAGCATGAAGACCTAAAAGGGTTTGACGAATCTTCTTTAAATAAAATGCCTAAACACGAAATTATTTCTATTACATATGGTTCTCCTTGGATTAAGACAGGCGAAAAGGAAGGAATTTATATTCATATTGTATATAGTAAATCGCCGGTTATTTTTAAAACATGGGACTGTGTTCCCACAATATTTTATATACTTGATAAGGATTTATATATTGGATATCTGGTATGGGCAAAGCCGAAAATAGAAGCAGAATTGATTCAAATAATAGAAAAACATATGCGTTAATTTTATAGCAGTTCACTATAGCAACTTCACAATTTAGCAGTTTAACAATGTAGGAACGATGTCCGAACAGACGTTCAAAGAGTAACTTCGCTTTGGCGAAGCCAAAGTTTTCTGGCGAAGTTCTTCGAATGCAAAAGTAACAAAGCAAAACCCTTGAAAAGGGGTTAAGACAAGGTAGAAGCAGATGCCAGAGCAGAACATTAGAGAAAAAATCTTACCTAGATATCTAGAAGAAGAGATAAAGGATTCTTATCTCTCTTACGCGATGAGCGTAATCGTTGGCAGGGCCCTTCCCGACATAAGAGACGGGCTTAAGCCGGTGCAAAGAAGAATCCTTTACGCCATGAATGATCTTCATCTGCGTTATAACCAACCCCATAAAAAATGCGCGCGTATCGTAGGAGAATGTTTTGTGAAAGATACGCTTATTTCTGCAAAACGAGGGCTCATTCCTATCCAGGATATCCGTCGAGGAGATTTTGTTTTTACTCAAACTGGCTTAAAGCGTGTAAGCCAGCTTTATTGCATGCCAAGCCGTCCGCTTATGGAAGTTATTTTGGCAAACGGTCTTAGTAATATAGTGACCACTTCGCAAAAATTTAAAGTATTTACCAAAGATTTGCGATTTGTTTTCAAGGAGGCAAAGGAATTGCGGGCGGAGGATCACATTGTTTTAAAGGCTGCCTACCCCGGTGCTTCCAAGTATATAAAAACTGCCGGTATCGTTATAAATGAGAACGTAGGTTATCTTTTGGGTTTGCTTATGTCTGATGGATGGGTGGAAAAAGATAATAAAAGAGGATACCATCGTTTAGGTTTTTGCGCGCAAGACCTAAGCACTCTAGAAAAAATAAAGGACATACTTAAATCCGAATTTAATATAGACGAAAACATATTAAAGAAGCCGGAAGTTTATTATTTAAGAATAAACAAAACGCAACTTAATGCAAAATTAATAAAAACATTTGTTTTGGGAAACCTATCCGCAGAGAATAAATTTATACCCAAGGAAATTTTTCGTTCTCCTTCCACGGTTATCTACGCATTTTTGTCTGGGTTGATTGAGGGTGACGGTAGTGTTCATAAAAATAAGCAATGCCTGAATTATTCCTCCGTTTCCAAAAAGCTTATTTCTCAACTGCAGGTGCTGTTTTTTAGCCTCGGATTAATTTCTGCCCGCTACCGTGCGGAAGCTAAACCTCATAAGCTAAAAGGCAAATGGATAAAGACAAACTTTCCGTGTTTTTCTCTGGAAATTTCCGGAAAGAACTTCAAAAAATTAGCAGAAGGTTTACAGTTGGTTTCTTCCAAAAAAGAACGCCTGGCAAAACAAACATATAGACGATTGCTTCCTTTCAAGTACGACGCCATTCCCTTTTTAGGGCAAGCATTGTTTGAAGAATTTAGCAACAAGCATTTAGGCGGAGGCTGGTATTACGATGCTATTAATAAAGAGAAGTTTCGTTTAGGAATAAAATATGTAAATGGCACAAAAATACGTTATGCGAGCGATTTGTTAGATACGATAAAAGTATATAAAACAACAATAGAAAAATTAAATATTCTAGAAAAAGCTAAACGAATAAATTCAAAATACATACCGCTTTTAAAAGAAATTTTAGAAGAAAACCTTTATTTTATCCCAGTAAAAGAAATAAGAGAGGCCGGAAGCGATTTTACTTATGATATTGAAGTTGAAGACGACCATGAATTTATTGCCAATGGAATGCTTTCTCATAATTGTCTTGGAAAATACCATCCGCATGGCGACATTGCTGTTTACGATGCCCTGGTACGTATGGCGCAGGATTTTTCGCTGCGCTATCCGCTCATTGACGGCCAAGGGAATTTCGGTTCTATAGATGGCGACCCCGCGGCAGCAATGCGTTACTCCGAAGCACGCATGTCGCACATTGCCGATTATATTTTGCAAGACATAGACAGAGATACGGTTAAATTCTTTCCTAACTTTGACAATTCTTTAACCGAACCGGAAGTATTACCTTCGATTTTGCCCAACCTTTTAATTAATGGAGCAAGTGGAATTGCCGTAGGTATGGCTACCAACATGCCATCGCACAATCTAGGAGAGGTGTGCGATGCGCTTAGTTATTTGTTAGATAATCCCGGCGCATCAATAAAAGAATTGCACCGCCACATCAAGGGCCCGGATTTTCCCACCGGCGGCATAATTTGCAGCAAGGGCGATCTTCTAAAAATGTATGAAGAGGGAAGGGGAAAGCTAATACTGCGAGCAAAATCCACTATCGAGCATGAAAAAGGAAGGTCTCAGATTATCATCACCGAGATTCCTTATCAGCTTAACAAAACCAACCTCATCGAATCCATTGCCAACCTAATTACCGATAAAAGAATAGAAGGCGTATCAGACTTAAGAGACGAGTCTAACAAAGAGGGCATACGTATAGTGTTGGAGCTCAAAAGAGATGTTGAGTCTCAGATCATACTTAACCAGCTTTATAAGCACACCAACTTAGAAACAACTTTCGGCGCAATTTTCCTTGCCCTTGTCAACAGGCGGCCCGTAATTTTAAGCCTTAAGGAAATGCTTGCGCACCACATAAGCTTTAGGAAAGAAGTTATTGTGCGCAGAACCAAGTTTGAGCTAGATAAAGCTCAAAAGCGAGCGCACATTTTAGAGGGGTTGAAAATCGCGCTTAAGTTTTTAGATAAAGTAGTTGAGCTTATAAAAAAATCCAAAAGTCCCCAGGAAGCCAAAGAAGCGCTGATGAAGAAGTTCTCTTTATCGGAAATACAAGCGCAAGCAATTTTAGAAATGCAGCTAGTGAGGCTGTGCGCGCTTGAGCGGGAAAAGATAGACAAAGAGTATTTAGAGCTGCTTAAACAAATAGAGATTTACAATTTTATACTTTCTTCCGAGAAAAAGCAGGAAGAACTTATTAAAGAAGAGCTTAAGAGCTTAAAAGAGCAATTTGCAGATGAGCGGCGCACAGAAATTGTTGCCCAGAAAGAAGAAATTGAAATAGAGGATTTAATTGTGGAAGAAGACATGGTTATTGCTATTACTGTTTCAGGATATATTAAGAGGCAGCCCATAACAAGCTATAGGCAGCAAAAGCGAGGAGGGCGGGGGGTTACGGCAATTACTACCGCAGAAGAAGATTTTGTAGAACATCTTTTTGTGGCTTCCAGTAAAGACGCACTTTTAATTTTTACCGACGAAGGCAAAGTGTATCCAATTAAAACCTACGAAGTGCCGGTAGGAAGCCGCACTTCTAAAGGCAGAGCAATTATTAACCTTTTAAACTTAACCACCAAAGAAAAAATCACGAAGGTTTTATCTATAAAAGAATTTGACCCAAAGCAAAGCATATTTATGGCAACACAGAAAGGTATAGTAAAACAGTGCTCGCTGGAGTTATTCTCTAACATGCGTAAAAGCGGCATCTGTGCCATCACCTTAGAAAAAGACGATCACCTTGTTGGCGCAGTTATTTGCGAAGAAAAAGACGAAGTAGTCTTGGCTACCAAAAAAGGCATTTCCATAAGATTTAAGACAAGTCAGATACGCCCGACCGGCAGGCAGTCGCAAGGCGTGCGCGGCATAAGATTATCTAAAGACGATAATGTGTTAGGCATGGTGCTTATTCAGGGAATGCTTAAGAAAGAAGATTTTTATCTTTTTACCGCTACAGAAAGCGGTTTTGCCAAGCGCACCCACATCGAAGAGTATCGGCTTCAATCAAGAGGCGGCAAGGGAGTCATTAATATAAAGATTTCTCCAAAAATAGGCGAAGTCAAAGGCCTTATCTTAGTAAGAGATGACGACGAAGTGATGTGCATCACTCAAAAAGGCATACTCATAAGAACTAAAGTGAAAGATATCCGTATCTCTGGCCGCTCTACCCAAGGTGTGCGGATAATCAACGTAGAAAAAGGCGATAAGTTGTCAACCATAGCCCGTATTATTCCCGAAGAGTAAAAATTTCTAAAAGCAAAACGGGAGGTGTTAAAATGGCGATAGGTAAATATCCAATGCGTTTTATAAAACTTTTTAGTTTAGTATTTATTATTCTTGCGGCCATAAACTGCTATTTTCCTTCTTCTGCTTTTTCAAAAGAACCCCCAACCCTGAAAAGATTACTTAGGCAATTTTTTGGAGAAACAAAAGATCCAAGAGACATACAGGGCGACTTTAAAGAAAAAAAGAATTTTAGAATCAAAAGAGTCTGGGATGCTTTAGGTTTTACTAAGCAAGATTTATGCTGGCCAGATCCATACTATAAAGAGCTCTGTTTATTTGGTAAAGATCCTATAGTCCCGTTGTTCCAGGATCATGCAGAACCGTTGACTAAGGCAGAAGTACCGGAGAAAGCAAACATAAGATATCAACTCGATATTTTTAGTGGTAGAAAAATACGGCAGGATATCGCAATATTGAGCTTAGAGAATATAGAGCACCCACTACAAAAGGAGCAATGGTTTATTTTCGAAGAACTTAATGACGACTGGGCCTATAAGGGCAGCATTATGGACGATAGTGGCGAAGTTGAGTCGTTAAATGATGAAAATGGGCAGTTTTTTATTCGAGGCGTCTCCGGCGTTTGCGCGCGGGTTTCCTTTTATCGTTTAATCGACGATAAGCTCATGAGGGTATTGCATTTCAAAAACTATAGCGGATACGATTTTAGATATAAAACAAGAGGTTATTTTGAAGCGGTGTTTTGGCCCGGGTTTTATTTTCGTAAGGACGGAGGTATCGGGCTAACGTATTTTATTAATTATTATGCGTATTATGGCTGGGAGGAGCACAAAGGGGATATTCTTGGGCATTATTTATTCTCAGTTCAAAAAAACGTTGTGTTTATGTGGAATGCTGACAAGAAGCAATATGTTTTTGATCCTAAACGCTCTCAAATGACAGAGAAAGAATTTAATTCCTTAGGGTCCGTTGCGGCCAACCTCGATTTATTAAAGGCTGAGGGAGAGGCATATTACGACAAGCTTTACGCAGCAGAATATGCCAGAGACGAGGATTTCTACACTCTTTATAAAAATGAAATAGAAAAGACTAAAATAAACGGAGATAAAAAGCAAAAAGAATGGGCTACTGACTTTGAGCGGCACTTAAAGGAAGATAAAATTGTGCCTGGACCTTTACAGGAGAATCGGGTTAAGTAAATTATTATAGCCCAGTCGTAACTAACCCCGCCGATTTAAAAGTATTTATGTTTTGACTGCCGCATGGTATAATTCTGATTATTATTGACAAAAAAAGTTTACACTTTAAAATAAAAGAAATTTTCTCTTAGGAAATTATCGTCCCCATCGTCTAGCTTGGTTCAGGACATCGCCCTTTCACGGCGACGGCGCCGGTTCAAATCCGGCTGGGGACGTTAATGAAGCCAGCATTTTTCCTGCGTTGGGACTTGGAAAAATGCTAGGCCGAATTAATCCCACCGGCGTCAGTGGAAATTTACCTGCTCGTGGAACGAGCGAGTAAATTTCCACTGTATATAGCGCCGGCGGGACAATAAACAATGAAAATAAATAACCAAGCTCCAAGAGACAATATTGTCCGCCACCGATATGTTTTTATATGTGGGCGGATCCGCCTCTGGCGGAGAATTTGTTTGGAGCTTGTATCTTGGTTATTGGTGATTTATTAAATTATGGAACAAAAGAGACGGCCGCTAGGCGTAATAATTTTAGGAATATTTAATTTAGTTGTATTAGGGGTATTTTCTCTTCTTTTTGCGATTTTGCCACGTAATTGGCAAATAGTTGTTAGTGTCTTAAAAGAGAACGGTATGGATTTCAATATAAGCGACTCCTTGTTGAAAGTAGTAGTTATACTTCAGACAATCATTGCTTTAATTTTCATTATTTCCGGTTTAGGCTTACTTTTAAGTAAAGAGTGGGCACGAAAATTGACTTTGTACTTTGCCTTTTTTATCGTTGTTATCGTTTTCCTTTCCGCTCTAGCCGCACCTATTTTAATTAAACAGGCAGTTTTACAGATTATTTATCCCGGCATCCTTATTCTTTATTTTACGAGAAAAAACATAGAAGAATATTTTGGAAAATGATTACACAGATTTAAGAATGATTACGCAGATTAATAATCTGTGTAATCCCTGCCTGCCGGCAGGCAGGTGTATCTAATCGGTGTAATCTGTGGAATAAAAATATGTGCGGAATTTTAGGGTATATCGGTAAAGAAACAAAACTCTCGGTATTTTTAGACGGGTTATCGAGGCTGGAATACAGAGGGTATGATTCTTGCGGAGTAATCGGAATAAAAGAGAATAAATTTTTTCTAAAAAAACAAGCGGGAAAAATCCACCAGCTACGGCAAGAATTAAAAGATTTCCTTAACGTGAAATATGACATCGGGATTTTTCATACCCGCTGGGCTACCCACGGAAAACCCAACCACGCCAATGCCCACCCGCATCTTGATTGTCACCACGAAATTGCCATAGTGCATAACGGTATTATTGAGAATTACCTACAACTAAAAGACCAGTTGTTGGCCGAAGGGCACAAGTTCGTAAGCGAGACCGACACCGAGGTCATTGTCCATTTAATCGAAAAGTATTACAAAAAATCCCTGGAAGATGCAGTATATAAAACAATCAGTAAACTGCAGGGTTCATTTGCTCTCGGAGTTATTTCCAAAAAAGAACCAGATAAGCTTATCGGCGCCAGAAAAGGCAGCCCGCTTATTATCGGTTTAGGTAAAAACGGATATTTCATGGCTTCAGACATTCCGGCAATACTACCGTTTACCAATAAAGTTATCTATTTAAAAGACGAAGAAATAGCGATTTTAAAGAGAAACGCTATCAATATCTTTCATTTTCAAAAAAAACCCGTTCGGCTTGAAATAGAAACGGTTAATATCAAGCCGGAAGACGCAGAAAAAAAAGGTTACGAGCATTTCATGCTCAAAGAAATTTCCGAACAACCCGAGGTATTGCACAAAATCCTTTCTTTGTATGTGAAGAAAAATAACATTTACCTTCCCCAGCTAAACCTTAAGGAAGATTTTCTCAAGAAGATAAAAAATGTTTTTATCACTGCCTGCGGCACCGCCTATCACGCAGGTTGTGTCGGGAAATATTTTTTAGAGAAATACTGCCACTTAGACGTAGAAATAGATATTTCTTCCGAATTTCGCTACCGCGCGCTCAACATAACCAAAAACGATTTGCTTATCGCTATATCGCAGTCAGGAGAAACCGCGGACACATTAGCTGCGGTGAGAGAAAGGAAAGAAAAAGGAGTGAAGATTTTAAGCATATGTAATGTCTTGGGCTCAACTCTCGCTAAAGAAAGCGATAGTTTGATTTCTACGCATGCGGGCCCTGAAATCGGCGTGGCCTCTACCAAGGCTTACACAGCCCAGATATTAGTGATGATCTTGGTTTCTTTATATTTAGGTAAGATAAAAAAGACGATAAAGCAGAAAGACATAGAAGAAATGCTAAAAGAATTGGAGCTTATCCCCAGCTATCAAAAAGAAATTTTGCAAAAAGAAAAAGAAATTAAAACCATAGCAAAAGGTTTTTCTAAGTTTGGCTGTTTTTTGTTTTTAGGCAGAGGCATAAATTACCCTTCTGCCCTGGAGGGAGCCCTCAAGCTAAAAGAAATTTCTTATATTCCAGCAGAAGGCTATGCTGCGGGCGAAATGAAGCACGGCCCCATTGCTTTAATTGATGAGTATCGCGGCGTCGTCTGTATTGCCCCCAAGGATTTTTTGTACGAAAAGATGATTTCAAACATGCAAGAGATAAAAGCGCGCAAAGGTAAAGTGCTTGCGATAGTAAATTGCGGCGACAACGAGGCGAGCCGCTTAAGCGACGCACTTATTCATATCCCAGGGCTTAAAAACCAAGATTTTTCCCCATTGCTTGTGGCAATTGGCTTACAGCTCTTTGCCTATTATGTGGCGAAAAATTTAGGCTGCGAGATAGACCAACCACGCAACTTAGCTAAATCAGTTACGGTAGAATAAAATGCATAGCGCAAAGCGCATGGCGCATAGCGGAAAACAGAAAGCTAAAAATGGAAATGGAGACATTGCCTTTCGAGTATTGATTTTCAGCCATTTTCCCCTCTATGTTTTATTGTAAGGTTTTCTTTACGCCATGCGCTATGCCCTATGCGCCATGCTGTTTATATGCTATATATCGTCGCCACCCCCATCGGTAATTTAGAGGATATAACCTTAAGAGCTCTTCGTGTTTTCAAAGAAGTTGATTTTATTTTGGCGGAAGACACAAGAAAAACGGGGTTTCTTTTAGCGCATTTTGGAATCAAGAAACTACTGGTTAGTTTTTTTGAACACAGCGAGGTCAAAAAAATTCCTTGGGTCATTGCAGAGCTTAAAAGCGGGAAAAATATTGCCCTTGTCTCGGACGGAGGCACGCCTACGATTTCCGATCCAGGCTATAAACTTGTGCGCGAATGCCGAAAAGAAAAATTATCCATAACTTCTATACCCGCAGCTTCCAGTATCACCAATGCCTTAGCCCTCACTTCACTGCCGCATGATAAGTTTCTTTTTATCGGATATATGCCGCGTAAACCCGGCGAGCGCAAGCGACTGCTTGAAAAAATTAAATCTTGGGATTCGGCAATTGTTTTTTTTGAGTCGCCTTTTAGGATTACGAGTTCGCTTAAAACTATAAAAGAAGTTCTTGGCGAAAGAAGAATTGCTGTATTGCGCGAAATGACCAAGAAATTTGAGGAAGTTTTGGAATTAAGTACTGAAGAGGCCATAAATCATTTCGAAAAGGTAAAACCAAGAGGAGAATTTACCGTTATTGTAGATTGCCATTAATCAATTCTAAAACAAAACCTTGTCGAACAGAGTAAAGAAAAGTATAATAAATGTAATATGATTAAAGCGTTTCGAAGATAATCTTAAGGGTCCAGAAATACTAGCTATTTCTGGAGGTTTCCCGATGGTCGGGCCGCCATCTTGTATGTGAATATGGGATGGCATTTTATTTTTATGAGAAGAATTTTATTATTTATCTTGCCTGTTTTTATCATTGTTTCCGTTGTCTTGACAATTTTTGGGATATTACAGGTTCGTTTTGAACAAGAAAAATTATTGGATGATCTTAAAAGAAAAGCCAAAACTGTTGCCGAAAGCATAGAGGTTGCTGCGCGCCACATTCTTATAAACAACGATTTAAAGTCAGCTAACCGCTTAGTGGAAAAATTCCAAAAAAGAGAAAGATTGCAAGGCTGCGTTCTTTACGACAAGGACAGTCAAATATTAACTATTACCGAAAGGATCTCTGATTGGAAACAAAAAGATAAACCTTATCTTAAAGATATTGCAGATACAAAAAATCCCCGCGGCGCCTTAGAAAAATTTAAAGAATATTCCGTATATAGCTATATTTTACCCGTTTTAGATGACGAAAACAATTTATTAGGTTTAGTAGAAGTAATCTATGATACATCGTATATGTTTACGGTATTAACAGAACTTTGGCGGCGTTTAAGCGTTACCTTAATAGTCTTAGTAACATTAATAGCAGCAATTTCTTTTTTGGTCCAAAGGCAGTTTTTTATTTTGCCAGTTCAACGCCTTACTAAATGGTTTCAACATTTTCAAAGAGGCGACATCGACGCACTACATTCTATTAAGGAGAAAGGAGAGCTAGGAAAACTTGCTAAAGAAGTAGAGCAGGTTGCTTTGAGCTTAAGGGTGGCGCGAAAAGTAGTAAGTGAAGAAGCAAGCGAGCGCATACAGAAGGAAGACCTTTGGACACAGGCAAAGCTAAGAGACCTTATCCATGCTAAGCTAGGCGAGAACGCCCTTTTTGTTGTTTCAAACCGGGAACCTTTTATGCATGTTACGGACGAGGCAAGCGGAGAAGTTAAATGTATCCGGCCTGCCAGCGGCGTAGTTACTGCTATAGACCCGATATTACGCGCCTGTGGCGGGACTTGGATTGCACATGGAAGCGGTGACGCTGACAAGAAATTCGTAAACTCTAAAAATAAACTCGGTGTCCCCCCGGAAGATAACCGCTATATATTAAAAAGAGTTTGGTTGACCAAAGAAGAGGAAGCCGGGTATTATTATGGGTTTGCAAACGAAGGTTTATGGCCGCTTTGCCATGTTACGCATACCCGGCCTATGTTCAGAGAAAATGATTGGCAAATGTATAAAAAGGTGAATCAAAAGTTTGCCGAAGCGGTTTTAGAGGAATTACCCAGTAAAAACCCCTTTGTTTTTATTCAGGATTATCATTTTACCTTACTTGCGCAAATGATAAAAGAGAAGCGCCCGGATGCGACAATAGCGCTATTTTGGCATATTCCTTGGCCGAATCCGGAAATTTTTGCGATTTGTCCTTACCAGAGGGAAATTTTAGATGGGATGTTAGCGTGTGATTTAATAGGTTTTCATGTACAGTATCACTGCAATAATTTCCTTGATACAGCTAATAGGTTAATTGAATGCCGTGTAGATACAGAAAAATTTAGCGTCATTAGAGCCAACAAAGAGACATTTATCAAGGCTTTTCCTATCAGTATAGATGGGTATTTCAGCGGCAGTATTCCTAAGTCTGAAAGCGCAACCATAGATGAGATTAGGAAAGAATTAGAACTAAAGGGCAAAATAGTTGCTGTTGGTGTAGATAGGATTGATTATACCAAGGGGATAATCGAAAGGATATTAGCTGTTGATAGATTTTTAGAAAAATACCCTCAATATAAAAAGAAATTTGTTCTTTTGCAGTTAGCCGCGCCCAGCCGAACCCATATAAAGCGCTATCACGAATTGATGGCAGAAATTGATGAATTAGTGGAGAAAAAAAACTGGAAGTATTCCGATAGCAACTGGAAGCCCATAGTATATTTAAAAAGGCATTTTTCGCAAGAAGAGATTAGGCCTTATTATGCGCTGGCAGATCTTTGTATTGTAAGTTCTTTACATGACGGAATGAATTTAGTAGCGAAAGAATATATTGCTTCCAAAAATGATGCTAGCGGGGCGCTGATATTAAGCTGCTTTACTGGAGCAGCCAGAGAGTTAAATGATTCTATGCAGATTAACCCTTATTCTATCGAAGAATTTGCGGATGCAATAAAAATAGCAGTAGATATGCCTGCTGATGAAAAAAAGAAACGCATGGAAAATATGCGTAAAATTGTAAGCGAAAACAACATTTATAAGTGGGCAGGTAATATCGTCAGCGAGCTTACTGCTTTAAAAAAGACTTAAAAGCGTAAAGATGAGAGGAATTGATGAGATATTTATTTGCCGATTGGCAAAGACTGAAAGAAAGAATAAAGCGCAACCGCCCCTTTATATTCTTGGATTATGACGGCACCTTAACCCCTATTGTTGAAACTCCTCAAAAAGCAATTCTTCCTGAGGAGACAAAAGAAATATTAATCCGATTATCAAGAAGGCCAAAATGTAAACTGGCAATTATAAGCGGCAGGGCTTTAAAAGATATAAAAAAGCTTATAGGAATAAAAAATATCATTTATGCCGGCAATCATGGATTTGAACTCGAAGGCCCAAAAATTAAATTCAAAAATTCATTTGCACAAAAATATCAAAAACTTTTCCGTAGGATAAAAGAAGATCTAGAAAATAAATTATCTAAAATTAAAGATGTATTTATAGAAGATAAAGGCTATTCACTAAGTCTTCATTACCGCTTAGTAAAAGAAGAAGATATCCCTTTGGTAAAAACCATTTTTCATGAAACGATTATAATTCCGTGCGTTAAGGGGCAACTAAAAATATTTATGGGTAAAAAAGTCTTTGAGATAAGGCTGCCTTCAGACTGGGACAAAGGAAAAGCTGTTTTATGGCTTTTAGCCAGGCAGCAGTTTGGTTTAAAGGACAATAAGGTTTTTCCTATTTATATAGGCGATGATATAACCGACGAGGATGCCTTCAAAGCCTTAAGAAATAAAGGGTTAACCGTATTCGTGGGTAATCCTAAAAAATCGCAGGCAAATTATTACGTAAAAAATACTTGGGAAGTTAAAGAGTTCTTAGAAAAAATTTTAGAATTATATAATACCAAATATGCCAAAGCCAATAAAGGCTAAAGAACCATTCAAGTTTTATACAAGGTTGCATTTGTCGGAATTAACTGGCTTGCGGGCATCTAATTTAAAGCAGCTAAAGGAGCTTATAAAAAAAGTTCCGGGATCCTGCATTTATCATCACACCCATCGGTTCTTGCAGCAGCACCAATATCTTTCTCCCGAGCCGCCCAATGATTTTGCCTATTGGGTGGCGCAAGCGTTGGGAGAAAAAGAGCTTGGAGAGAGGTTAGCCAGTATTGATACAATTCAATTCTCTACTATCCGTAGCCTACGGGATAAGATTACTAAAACCATTGAAGGCTATCTTAAAAATAACCCTTCAGCTAAATTGAAATTCGCGCATATAGGCGAAGAGTTTTATTTTATAAAAGCGGTAAGTTTTATACTACCCACAAATTACGTTGCCTATGATTTAGAGGGGTTTACGGATGTTTTGAAAAAAATAACTATAGATGCTATATATTTTCATATTTTTGAAGCACGCCTGAGGCTTGAAAAAGGAGATAATGATTTTTCTAATTGGATAGAAACATCTATCGGGGATAAAGAATTAGCAGATGAAATTTCTAGGCTTGATCCTTACACCTACACATTGGAGGATTTAAGGAAAACGGTTATAAAAATAATAGAAAAAAGGATTTAGCAAGATGGTAAAAATAGAAGATTATATTCCTATCGTTGGCCAGTCCATCATAGATGATTTAAGGCTACTGGGCGAGAAATTACAAGGTAAGGTTATTCAGAATATAAATTCCACTTCTTTGGGTGGCGGAGTCGCGGAAATTTTAAATAGAATGGTTCCGCTTTTAAAGAATTTAGGCGTAGATACGAGATGGGACTTGATAAAAGGAGGAGAGCAGTTTTTTGAAGTGACCAAAAAATTTCATAATGCTTTGCACGGGAAAAAAGAAGAAATAAGCAAGCGTGACTTTGATATTTTTTTAGAGGCCAGCCAGAAGAACATAGAAGAGCTAGATACTTACGGAGATATTATTTTTATACATGACCCGCAGCCAATAGCGTTGATTAAGAAAAAGACTTCTAACAAGTGGATTTGGCGTTGCCATATAGACTTATCTAATCCGGATAGACATGTATGGAAATTTTTGACGGATTTTATAATTGACTATGATGCAACAGTATTTTCTTCACCAAGTTTCTCACAAAAGCTGCCGATAAGGCAGTTTTTAATTTCACCTTCTATCGACCCTTTAAGTGACAAAAATAAAGAATTACCTCAGGAGGTTATTGATTCGGTATTAAAAAAATATAATATTTTAAAAAATAAACCAATTATTACCCAGATATCACGTTTTGACCGCTTGAAAGATCCTCTTGGAGTGATTGAGGCTTATCAACAAGTAAAGAGATATACAAGCTGTCAGCTTGTATTGGCCGGCGGCACTGCTACGGACGATCCGGAGGGTGTGCAAGTTTTTGAGGAGGTTAAAGAAAAAGCAAAAAAAGATCAAGACATTCATGTTTTACTATTGCCACAAAACGATATAGAGGTAAATGCTTTACAGAGAGCATCGACCATTATCGTCCAAAAATCTATTAAGGAAGGTTTTGGCCTGACAGTTGCAGAGGCCTTGTGGAAAACAAAGCCAGTTGTTGCCTCTAGCGTAGGTGGAATTCCTTTACAAATAAAACATAAGCATTCGGGTTTACTCTGCCACTCTATTGATGGCGCCGCCTTTGCCTTAAAACAGCTGTTGAATAGTCCGGATTACGCTAAACAATTAGGCGAGAATGGCCGGGAGCATATCCGCAACAACTTTTTAATTACCCGACACATTAAAGATTATATGCTCTTGTTTCTTTCTTTATACCATCCGGAAGATATCGTTTATCTATAGTAATAAAAGAGATATTGCGATATCTAGATAAAAGGAGAAAGAATATTGTAATGATAAAGAAATATGGTATATTAAACTCAATGTAAATGGAAAAGTTCCGGGTCCGGAAATAGAAATATTTTCGGAGGTTTTCTAGATGGTCGGGCCGCCATCTTGCATGTGAATGCAGGATGGCGGTCTTTTCTTTTATAAAAATAAATTTTAGTTATAACCAAAAGGAGGCAATATGAAAATGGTCATGATAGTATATAACGAAGCTATAGACGTTGAGGTAATGGAGGTTTTAGATGGATATGGTCTCGCCAACTATACAAAGGTAACCCGCATATATGGAAAAGGAACAACTTCCGGAACTCACTTAGGGACTCAAGTTTGGCCAGGCCTAAACTATATTTTGTATGTAGCCTGCGATGATACTCAGGCAAAACAGGTGGTTTCTGGTATAACGAATTTGCGTAAGACTCTTGGTAGGGAAGGAGTTAAGGCTTTCGTTATGCCGCTGGAGCAAGTTACCTAATTTTACCGTTTTGATGGTATTTCTTATGGCGGTTTTTTATTGAAAGGAGACATATGGATAAATCAATGCGGTTTATATTTATTATATTGGGAGTTTGTATTTTAGCAGGAATATTGTGTGTAGTTTTTGTGGTTACTCACAATATTAGATAAAGGGGGATGTGGATTGAAACCGGGTGGTTTGATTTTTATAATTATTTCGTGGAGCTTTATTGTCGGCATGCTTATTTTTGCTATAGCCGCATATTTAGAAAAGGGCTTGGTGGAGAGGATTCCAAGACATTAAAGCGGCTTAAGAAATAGGAGGCGTAGATGTCGGTTAGAATATGGCAGTATTTAGGGGTGTTTGTTCTAATGGTTCTGTTTTCTTTATTATTTACTTCTACGAATAATAGAGATCAAAAGGCTGAAAAAGGAAAGGATGTGAAATGACAGGGAATTTAGTGCGGGATTGGCCTGTGCTGGTGTTGTCTTTTTGGACATGGTCAGTAATTACGAAAAAATCGGCGGCCACCTCACTAATGTTGCCCAAAAAGTCATAGAAGACCTGCAGTGGGATAAAAATTAGCGAAAGGGGTAAACTATGAAACTAGCCGGTTGGATATTTATGATACTTTCGTGGAGCTTTATTATAGGCTTAGCGACCTTTTGCTTTAGGACAATATTTAAACAAGGGCTTGACGGAGAAGTTTCTGAAAAAACTTCAAAAAAATCAAAAAATAGGAGGTAATTCAAAATGATGACAAATATGTCTTCTGATTGGGCAGTATTAGTTATTGTAATAGCATTTTTTTCTCTTATTATTTATGCAATAATTCATGGTAGATTACAGCAGAGAAAGAACAAGACGGAACAAAATCAAGGAAACAACAAAAAATAGTAACTATGAATAAAGCGACTATTTCTTTGCTAATCTTTCTTTGCGCTTATATTTTATTTATATTCTTGCCTAAGAGAAGAACTAGCGTAGCTATTGGTGCAAGCCTTTTGCTTCTTGTGGCTAAAACCGTTACTCTAAAAGAGGCATTCTTTGCTATCAATTGGAATGTTATGGGTATTTTTGTCGGGACACTTGTAGTGGCAAATATCTTTATGGAAAGCCGCGTTCCGGCTTACCTTGCTGAAATTATTGTTGATAAAGCGAAAAATACTACCTGGGCAATATTATTAATTTGTGTTTTAACAGGTTTCATTTCGGCATTCGTTGAAAACGTAGCTACTGTTTTAATCGTCGCTCCTATCGCCTTGTCATTAGCTAAAAAAATAAAATTGAACCCGATCAAAATGATGATTGCTATTGCTATATCAAGTAACCTGCAAGGAGCAGCAACTTTAATCGGAGACCCGCCCAGTATGCTTTTAGCTGGTTATTCCAAAATGAACTTTGGAGATTTTTTCTTTTATAAAGGGCGCCCCAGTATATTTTTTGCAGTTGAAATAGGAGCATTAGCCTCGTTCTTTGTGTTGTATTCTATATTCAGAAAACAAAGGGGAAAACCAGCATTTATTTCTGTCGAAAGAGTAAAATCTTGGGTCCCAACCATTATTTTAGTAGGCATGATTGCCCTTTTGGTTCTTTCTTCATTTTTTGATACAGGATTCACTTATATGGCGGGTATTATTTGCACGATTACCGGCATTGTTTCTATACTTTGGGAGAAATTCATTAATAAGACTCCCGTCTTAGATGGGATAAAGGCCTTAGATTGGGAAACTACCTTTTTTCTTATGGGTGTTTTTATTCTAGTTGGAAGTATCACTATTACCGGATGGATTGAAGTAGTTTCGACGTTTCTTTCGGGTTTGGTCGGAAATAATATATTCGTCGGCTACACCTTACTTGTTTTCGTTTCAGTCTTTCTTTCCGCTTTTATAGATAATGTTCCTTTCTTGGCAACAATGCTTCCGGTAGCAATTGCTATGGCAAACAAATTACATGTAAACCCGGCGTTATTTCTTTTTGGATTATTAATTGGCGCAAGTTTAGGAGGTAATATCACTCCTATCGGCGCTTCTGCAAATATTGTTGCCTGTGGCCTACTTAAAAAAGAAGGCTATACAATCAAATTTAAAGATTTCATGAAAATTGGTCTACCTTTTACTTTTGCCGCAGTTACTACTGCTTATTTATTCATTTGGTTAGTCTGGAGTAGATGATTTATTGTAGAACAACCGCGATAAGTATAGGTATTTGGGATATAGAACCCCGCGTAAATTTTTCTTGACACATTTGGCTTTCTAAGGTATATACTTAAAAAGCCTTTAAGTCGGTCCAGTGAGGCCGGCAAGGACAATTATGGATATAATAATAGGTAATACTATAGAAACAAGACCCCGCACAGAAGAGTGCGGGTTTTCTTTTTTATAAAGAGATTACACTGATTTAAGAAATCCTGCCTGCGGTAGGCAGGGATTACACTGATTTAATATGGAAAATCTGTGTAATCTTTCTTTCAATCTGTGTAATCAAATGCGAACGAAGGGAGTATGGAGAATTTTAAAGAAAAAGCAGCGATCCTTACGCAAGACGAATTAAAAAGAACACTTTACCGGCTCGCCCACCAGATTCTGGAAACTAACCCCAATCTTAGCGAATTGGTTTTAATAGGTATTCAGACCCGAGGAGTATACTTGGCTAAAAGGATTCAGGCAATTCTTAACGAAATAGGCGCACTGGAAGTCCCCCTGGGCGTTCTCGACATAACACTTTACCGCGACGACCTAACTGCTATCGGTACAAACCCGCTTGTTAAAGCAACACAAATAGATTTCGATTTAAACGGTAAAACAATGGTATTGATAGATGATGTATTGTTCACCGGTAGAACTATCCGTGCGGCCCTAAACGCGATGATGGATTTTGGCAGACCTACAAAAGTTGAACTCTTAGTTTTAATTGACCGTGGCCACAGAGAGCTACCCATACGCGCTGATTATGTTGGTAAAAACATACCCACAGCTAAAGATGAAACTGTCAGGGTATGTTTAGAAGAAGTTGACGGAAGAGACGAGGTTGTGATAGGTGAAAAAATCTAACCCCTCCACGCGTTGGAACAAAAAAGACCTGCTGGATTTAGAGAGCTTAAGCAGAGAAGAAATAGAATTAATTTTATCTACTGCCGAATCTTTTAAAGAAATATCACGCCGAGAAATTAAGAAAGTTCCGGCATTACGCGGCAAGACACTCGTTAATCTCTTCTATGAACCTTCCACGAGAACCAGGGTATCTTTTGAAGTGGCAGCCAAAAGGCTTTCACTTGATGTAATCAACATTGCTGCAGATACTTCCAGCGTGCGTAAAGGCGAAACTTTAATTGATACTGGTAGAAATATTGAGGCGCTGAAGGTAGATATAATCGTGATACGGCATAGTTACTCCGGAGCAGCAGCAATGCTAGCGCGTAACGTCCATGCCAGCATTGTAAATGCCGGAGACGGTTGGCATGAACATCCCACGCAAGCTCTTTTAGATATGTTTACCTTGAAAGAAAAACTCGGCCGCCTCGAAGGGCTTAATGTAAGTATTGTCGGCGATATCGCGCATTCACGCGTTGCGCGTTCAAATATTTGGGGACTGACGAAATTAGGAGCGAAAGTTACCGTGTGTGCGCCGCCCATGCTTATACCCGTTGCCATAGAACAGACCGGAGCGGCGGTTACACACGATATCGACGAGGCATTAAAAAATGCCGACGCGATTAATGTGCTACGGATGCAATTTGAGCGCGATAGCCTTGGCGCTTTCCCCAAGCAATTAGACTATTTTAAAAACTACGGCATTACTCAGGAAAGATTAGAAAAAGCAAAGAAAAATATCATAGTTATGCATCCAGGCCCAATTAATCGTGGCACTGAAATGTCCAGTAACGTTGCCGACGGCCCGAATTCAGTAATACTCGAACAAGTTACTAACGGTATAGCCGTACGTATGGCAGTTCTCTTTTTAGTGGCACAGGCAAATGAATATATAAGCAAAGCTTCTAAAATAGTAAAATCCGAAACTCGAAACACGCCCGCCATTTTACCAAAATATACAGGCGGTTCCCTGCCTGATCGGCAGGCCCGCCTGCCGGACGGGCAGGCAGGTACTTCTGGCGGGAAATCCGAAACAATATGAAAGTGCTTATTAAAAATGGGCACGTAGTAGACCCCGCAAATAAAATTGACGGCATTTTTGATGTTTTGATAGATGGTGCCAAAATAATAAAGGTAGCCCCAGCTATAAAAATAAATGCCGAACAGACCATTGACGCAACAGGTAAAAGTGTTATGCCGGGCATTGTGGATATGCATGTACATTTAAGAGAGCCAGGCAGAGAAGACAAGGAGACGGTTGCTTCAGGAACACGTGCGGCAATCCATGGCGGCGTTACCAGTATGCTGGCCATGCCTAATACTCTTTCTACGATTGATTGCCCGGAGACCGTAAAACTTTTAAAAGAAATTATCGCGCATACTGCTCAGGCAAACGTATTTATTAGCGGCGCAATCACTAAAGGCCGGCAAGGACAAAAACTTACTGACATCGCTAAACTCAAGAAATCCGGCGCTATCGCCTTTTCAGATGACGGCAATTCTGTAGATTCAGAAAAACTAATGTTGGCGGCGCTTAAGAAAGCCAAAGAACTCAAAGTTCTTGTTACCTGCCATTGTGAGGATAAAGCGCTTTCAGCCGACGGAGTGGTAAACCTTGGGTTTACCTCTACCCGTATGGGGCTACGTGGTATTTCCAAAGAATCAGAATATAAAAGGATAAAGCGAGATATAGAGTTGGCTGAGAAAGCAGATGCGCCTATACATATTGCACATGTCAGCTGCAGTGAATCCGTCGAGATAATCGCTAAGGCAAAAAAGAAAGGAATTAAGGTAACCTGCGAGACTGCGCCGCACTATTTTACCTTAGACGAAGAAAGCGTTTTTGGTTACGATACAAATAGAAAAATGAATCCGCCGTTACGCGGTAAAAATGATGTAGCCGCGATAAAACAGGGTTTAGCCAATAGAGTGATAGACGCGATAGCTTCAGACCACGCCCCGCATACCGAAAACGAAAAAGAAATAGAGTTTGACCGTGCCGAATTTGGCGTGATTGGTTTAGAAACTATTTTAGCGGTAAGTATTACCGAGCTACTGCAAGCTAAGGTTTTAAGTATTAGCGAATTGGTGAGAAAATTGTCTTTAAATCCTGCAAAAATTTTAGGGATAGATAAAGGCACCTTAAGCGTAGGCAAAGATGCGGATATAATCGTCATTGACCCCAACAAAGAATGGGTGGTAAAAAAAGAAGGATTTTTTTCCAAATCACGAAACTGCGCATTTTTAGGTAGGACATTAAAGGGTGTGGTTGAATATACTATTTGCGGCGGCAAAATCGTCTATGCTTCGCATAGCACAGATGAGCACAGATAAACACCACAAATGTGCACAGATGAATATCTGTGATTATCTGCGGTCTCCATCTGTGCTAATCTGTGTATGAAGTTTATTTTAACTAATGAGTTGGGTAAGCTCGCGAGGTGGCTGCGCATCATGGGTTTTGACGCGGTATATTTTAAAAGTAATAATATCGGTACGCTTATCATCCAAGCCCTACGCGATGACCGTATTATTGTCACGCGGCGTCAAAGTAAAATTGATGATTTAGAGAAAAAAACCGTGGTATTAAAAAACGACAACCTCAATAGGCAACTAAACGAAGTCATAAATAAATTAAATTTAAAGATAAATGAAAACGAAATGTTTACCCGCTGTGCTGTGTGTAACGAAATACTTGTTAAAGTAAAGAAAGAAGAAGTTAAAGACTTTATTCCCGAACACGTATATAAAACTAAAAACGAATTTAGGCAATGCGTTCAATGTAAGCGTGTATATTGGCAAGGAAGCCACTGGGGAAACATCAAGGAAGTAATTATTAAATTAGGTGAAGTAAATCAAATCCGCGTTAATCCGCGTTGATATCAGCGGCTATCCGCGGTTGACGAAGCGAGGAAAATGGAATTTATAGCCGACCTACACATTCATTCAAAATATTCTCGCGCCACATCCAGAGATATGGATGTAAAGCATATCGCCGACTGGGCAAAGCTAAAGGGCATAGCGTTGATGGGCACGGGTGATTTTACTCACCATCTTTGGCTGCAAGAGCTAAAAGCAAATTTAGAGGATTTAGGTAATGGGCTATTTAAGCACAAAGATATTTATTTTATGCTTTCCGCAGAGGTGAGCAGTATTTATTCAAAGAAAGGAAAAACTTACCGCATACATAACCTTATTTTTGCCCCATCGTTTAAAACCGTAGACAAGATAAACGATGCATTAGGCAGGCGGGGTAATCTTGCCAGTGACGGACGGCCGATTTTAGGCTTAGATGCCGAAGAGGTTGCACGCATTGTATTCGATATTGATGAAAATTGCATGCTTGTTCCCGGCCACATTTGGACACCGTGGTTTTCGCTTTTTGGCTCAATGTCCGGCTTTGACAAAATAGAGGATTGTTTTGGTAAACAGACGCCAAAGATATTCGCGTTGGAAACAGGCCTTTCTTCGGACCCAGGTATGAACTGGAGGCTGTCTGTTTTAGACAAATACACTTTAATCAGTAATTCCGATAGCCACAGCCCCGCAAAGATTGGCCGCGAAGCAAATGTTTTTAATTGCGAGTTAAATTATAATGCCATACGAGAAGTGCTTAAAACAAAAGATAAAAAAAGATTTTTATATACCATTGAATTTTTTCCTGAAGAAGGCAAATATCATTTTGACGGCCACAGGAATTGTAATGTGCGCCTGTCACCCAAAGAAACAAAACAAAACGGCGGCAAATGCCCAAAATGCGGTAAGTCCGTAACTGTGGGTGTGATGAACCGCGTAGAGCAACTTGCTGACAGAGCTGAAGGCTCTACGCCGGAAACCGCAATACCTTTTAAAAATCTCATACCTTTGGAGGAAATTATTGCAGAGGCCAGAGGCGTTAAAAAAGGAAGTGTTGCCGTAGAGAAGGATTATATGAATTATGTGATGCAACTTGGCACAGAGCTTGACATTTTACTTAAATTTTCTAAAGAGGACTTATTTGAGAAATTCCCTGCGCGCGTCGCAGAAGGAATAGTGAATGTGCGTGAAAAAAAAGTTAACATCAAGGCTGGCTTTGACGGCGAATACGGAATAATTTCTATATTTGATGAAGATAATAAGAAAGACAAACAAGAACAACTTAGTTTATTTTGATAACGCGAATACACGCGAATCCAACGCCAATCTTCGCGAATAAATATTATTAGCGTAAATTCGCGTTTGATTAGCGAAAATTAGCGTTAAATGAAAGTAGCCATAATTTTTTATTCATTTTCGGGAAATACAAAAAGAGCGTGTTTGTTTTTAGCGCGTAAGCTTAATGCAAAGGGTATGGATACAGATTTGATAGAGCTTAAGCCAAAAAAAGAAACAACCTCTTTTTTCAAACAAGGCGGCCAAGCATTTTTTAAAGATATACTGGAATTAACCGAGGCGGATTATGATGTAGGTAAATACGAACTCATTGTTTTTGCTTCTCCTCTTTGGGCATTTACTTTTGCCCCTGCCTTAAGAAGCTATTTGAGAAAAATAATTAATTTAGAGGGAAAAAGAGTAGGTTGCTTTCTTACTTATGGTAGCGGCTTAGGTAAGGGAAAATCCTTAGTTGAGTTAGAGAATGCAATACGAGACAAGAAGGGTCGCCTTATTTTTTCTAAGGATTTCGCCGGCACAAAAACAAAAGACGATACGTATTTAGAAGAAGTTTTCAAACCATTCTTTGATATTCTAGGATTGTGATTAATTGCATATTGAAATAATATTAAATAACCAAGCTCCAAGAAACAATCCTTCGACTACGCTCAGGATGGTGAGCGTAGTCGAACTATAACCAAACAATGACCAATAACCAAATTCCAATAAATAAAGTTTTCCGTTTGGTTATTGGGTATTGGAATTTGTTTGATGATTGCATCTTGGTTATTGGTTTTTAACGGCATTAATTAACCAACATGTCCCTGTAGTCCAACGGATAGTTTTTGCGCCTGTGGCCTAATGGATAAGGCACTAGCCTCCGGAGCTGGGGATGCAGGTTCAATTCCTGCCAGGCGCGCTGTAAAGCTGTTGGCGGTTCGGTGGAAAATACCTCCTTCCCGCCACATATTTAATCTGTAAGCAATGCAGGGAACAGCGTAGAGAAGAAAGTTGCTTCGCAACCGTTGTTACTGCCCAGGGACGTTTTATAAAATAGTAGCGAGTAGCAAGCAGAGAATAGAGAGATTAAGAAGGGAACAACGAGGAGGGGGTTGTTATGTCTCAAGATTATAAGACTGAGTTAGAGCAGATAAAGACCGTGCTTTCAGAGATTTTAATGAAAGTCGAACGATTAGAGTTGATAGAAAAGAATCTCAATAGATTTGCCGATGTAATGAATGATGTTTATGGATACCTTAAACCTCCTTGTGCTAGTCACGCTGCTCTGTTTGGCAAGCATTATGAACCTGATATTATTTGGCACCATATTCGCCATATTCTAAGAAGAGAGTATTTTATTCGTTATGGTAAGGAGTCAGCTGAATATAAGCAAGCCCATACTTGGACAAATGAACAGATATATGATGCTATTGAGCCATTTCTTTTGGCAAATGATAACATGGATATCAACCGACAATTCAAAGATGATGAAGAGAGGCAAAAGAAGTACAAGGAATGGCGCAAGAAAATTATGCCAAAGTGGCTAGAAAACATTCAAAAAGAAAGAGAAGAGATTTGTGAGTGGGGGAATCCCTTCATCTGAAGATGTCGAGAAAAAATCTTTTAATTTGGTGGAAGTGATGTGGCAGATAAAGAAGAGTTTAGATGTGCTTAAAGAAGAAATAGAGTAGAACTTCTAAAATAGCAAGGGTTAGTAAAATGAGTTATAAATTTATACTTGATTCAAGTGTTAAATAAAGAAGTTACAAAAAATAAAGTTTTTTTGAGGATTTTTGGCTGACATATGAATATCGCAGTTGTTGGCGGACACAAATGTTCAAGGAAACACTATAAAATTGCCCAAAAATTGGGCGAGCTGATTGCCCAAGAAGGCTGGACTTTGATCTGCGGCGGTCGCACCGGCGTCATGGAAGCAGTGTGTAAAGGCGCAAAATCAAAAGGCGGACTTACTGTGGGAATTTTACCCAGCTACGACGCTAAAGACGTAAATCCTTACGTAGATATAAAGATTCCCACCGGCCTTGGCTATGCACGTAATGTTTTCGTAGTGCGCGCCGCGGACATAGTAATAGCTATTAGCGGGCATTACGGAACTCTTTCGGAAATTGCCTTTGCTTTTAATGAAGGAAAAAAAGTTTTAGGAATAGATACGTGGAATATTAAAGGAGTAATAAAAGTAAAAAAAGCTGAAGACGCTATTCGGTACATTAAAAAGTATTTTTAAATAATAACAAAACGAATTCTTTTCAACGGCGAAAAGGAATCATCAGCAACGATCGCTTTAACTTAAGAAGATAGGAGGATGTATCATGCCTAGGAGAAAAGACATCAAAAAAGTTATCATTATTGGTTCAGGCCCGATTATTATTGGGCAAGCCTGCGAGTTTGATTATTCGGGGACGCAAGCTTGCAAGGCTCTTCGTGAAGAAGGTTATGAGATCGTATTGGTAAACTCAAATCCTGCAACCATTATGACCGACCCAGGTATGGCGGATAAAACTTACATTGAACCGCTTACCGTAGAAAGCGTAGAAAAAATTATTGAAAAGGAAAGACCGGACGCATTGCTGCCAAACTTAGGCGGCCAAACCGGCTTAAATCTTGCCTCAAGCCTTCACAAGGCTGGTATCCTAAAAAAGTATGGCGTAGAAATTATCGGCGTAAAAGCCGATGCCATTGAACGCGGCGAAGACCGCCTTGCTTTTAAAGAAACAATGAATAAATTAGGCATCGGACTACCAAAATCAGAAATTTGCCACTCAGTAGAAGAAGCAGAAAAAATTGCGGAAAAATTAGGTTTTCCGGTAGTGCTGCGCCCGGCATACACCTTAGGCGGAACCGGCGGAGGAATTGCTTATAATGTTGAGGAACTACGTGTAATTACCAATCGTGGCTTAAACGCTAGTCTTATTCATCAGGTGTTGGTAGAAGAATCAGTGTTAGGTTGGGAAGAGTTAGAACTAGAAGTAGTAAGAGACCAAAAAAATCAAAAAATTACCGTTTGTTTCATAGAAAATATTGACCCCATGGGCGTACATACCGGCGATAGCTTTTGCGCAGCACCGATGCTTACAGTGCCGGAGAAACTACAGAAAAAAATGCAGGAGCTTTCTTATAAAATTGTTGATGCTATAGGTGTTGTAGGCGGCACCAATATACAATTTGCGCACAATCTCGTAGATGATAAATTAGTGGCTATTGAGATTAATCCGAGAACTTCGCGCTCCTCAGCCCTTGCTTCTAAAGCCACAGGTTTTCCCATTGCGCGGATTTCTACGAAACTCGCCGCAGGCCTTACTATGGATGAAATACCCTACTGGAGAAAGGGGACGCTTGAAAAGTACGAGCCAAGCGGGGATTATGTGGTTATAAAGTTTGCGCGCTGGGCGTTCGAAAAGTTTCGCCAGGCAAAAGATATTTTAGGTACACAAATGAAAGCCGTGGGCGAGGTGATGAGTATCGGCAAAAGCTTTAAAGAGGCATTTCAGAAGTCTATACGCTCATTAGAGATAAATAGATACGGCTTAGGTGTGAAAAAGTTTAAAGAAATGGATGTGGCGACGTTAAGAGAAAGGCTGCGATATCCTTCTAGTGAACGAGTGTTTCTGATGTATGAGGCTTTGCGTAAAGGCGTATCCATTGAAGAATTGTATCAAACCACTTATATCGGCCGCTGGTTTATCAATGAGATGAAGGAGCTCGTTGATTATGAAGAGGAATTACTTAAACACAAGTGGAGCGAATTACCGGATAAAAAACTTATTAAAGCCAAAGAGTGGGGGTTTTCCGACAGGTATTTAGCCGAGATGTTTGGCGTTAAAGAAAAAACTGTGCGCGAAAAAAGAATAGCCCTTGGTAGATCAGGCCGCTTTGACATAGTTCCGGTGAGCGGAGTGGTTGACGCAGCTTATTACTATTCTACCTATATCGGTGAAGATAAAGTTCCCGTCTCTGATAAGAAGAAGGTGATGATTTTAGGCGGCGGCCCCAATAGAATCGGCCAGGGTATTGAGTTTGACTATACCTGTGTGCATGCGGCTTTTGCCCTGCGTGACGAAGGGCTTGAGTCTATCATGGTCAACTGTAATCCCGAAACAGTTTCCACAGATTACGACACTTCTAATAAACTTTATTTTGAGCCGCTTACTGTAGAAGATGTGCTAACGATTTATGAAAAAGAAAAACCCGAAGGCGTGATTGTACAATTTGGCGGCCAAACCCCGCTTAATATTGCGCAACAGCTCAAAGATAACGGCGTAAAAATTTTGGGGACCTCCCCGGAGAGTATCCGTCTCGCCGAAGACAGAGAGTATTTTAGAGAAAGAATAAAAAAACTAGATATCCCTCAGCCGGACGGCGATGCTGCGCGTTCGCTGGAAGAGGCGATTAGAATTGCTAATCGTATCGGTTACCCTTTAATGGTGCGTCCGTCTTTTGTTTTAGGCGGCAGGGGCATGGAGGTAGTTTATGATGAGGCGACACTGCGTAAATACGCCGAAGAAGCAATTGAAATTACTCCGGAATATCCCATGCTTATTGACCGTTTCTTAGAACAGGCTATCGAAACAGAAGTTGATGCGCTTTGTGATGGAGAAGATACTTTTGTTGCTTCTGTAATGGAGCATATTGAGCTTGCGGGAGTGCATTCAGGAGATTCAGCCTGCGCTATACCGCCGCGCTCAATAGCGGAAAAACATTTAAAGACTATAGAAGAATATACCGCAAAAATCGCCAAAGAATTGAAGGTGGTAGGATTAATTAATATCCAATACGCGATTTGTAATGACAAGGTTTACATTCTAGAGGCAAACCCTAGAGCATCGCGTACCGTACCTATAGTTTCTAAGGTAACCAGTATACCGGTAGCGCGCATTGCAACACTGCTTATGCTTGGTAAGAAAATAAAAGACTTTCCTGAGCTTAAAAAGCACAAACTCCCATACACCGGAGTTAAAGAAGCAGTGTTTCCTTTTAATATGTTTCCGGAAGTGGACCCCATTCTTGGGCCTGAAATGCGCGCAACCGGAGAAGTGATGGGTATAGGCGATAGTTTCGGCCTCGCTTTTTATAAAGCGCAAGAGGCAACTGGGCTAAAACTTCCCGAAGAAGGTAACGTGCTCATTACTGTCGCCGACAGAGATAAAAAGCATATTGTTCCTGTGGCAAAAAGGCTTAAAAAAGCAGGCTTTACGATTTATGCTACGAAAAAGACCAACAAAGTATTACGTGAAAACGAAGTAGAAAGCATAGAAATAAATAAAATTGATGAAGGCAGGCCCGACATCGCAGATTTTATCAGAAATAGAGACCTACATCTTATTATCAATACGCCCATTGGCCAAAGCGGTAAGCAAGACGACGATTATATCCGTAGAATGGCTATTCAGTATAAGATTCCTTACATCACCACAGTAGCCGCAGCAGAGGCAAGCGTTGAAGGAATAGAAGCGATTAAAAACCAAAAAGGTTCACCGAAGTCATTGCAGGAATATCACAAAATGATTAAATAGCACAGATTACACCGATTAGATACAGATTACACTGATTTAATATGGAAAATCTGTGTAATCTCTTTTTAATCAGTGTAATCAAATGTGAGTGAAGCGAACATGTTGAACAAACAAGAAATAAAAACCCTCATTGAACAGAAAAAACTCATTGAAAGCTACATCAATTTTGATACCCAGCTCACCCCTAATGGTTTTGATTTAACCATTGGAAAAATCTTTACTTTCAATAAAAGCGGCAGCTTAGATTTTTCCAATAATGAAAGAATCATTCCCGAAACAAAAGAAATCATTGCAAAAAAGAAAAAAGCCGGCGATAAATTCGGCTGGTGGCACTTAAAAAAAGGTACTTATAAAATACGAACTAACGAAACAGTAAATCTTCCCAATGATTTAGTCGCTCTTGCCTTTAGCCGCACCTCGCTGCTACGCATGGGCGCATTCACTCAACACGGAGTTTGGGATGCCGGCTTTTGCGGAAAAGGTGAATTTATTTTAGAAGTAGGAAACTCTAAGGGTATTAAGCTCAAACAAAACTGCCGCATTGCACAGCTCGTTTTTCTAAAAGCCAACGAAACTGAGAGTTATCAGGGGATTTATAAAAATCTGAAATGAATTCCATTGAAATAAGCACTTCAAAACGTAGCGAATTAGTTGACATAACTTCCCGCGTAGAAAAAATCGTAAAAGACTCTAAAGCTAAAGACGGCCTTTGCGTTATTTTTTGCCCGCATACAACCGCCGGCCTTACTATAAACGAAAACGCCGACCCTTCAGTAAAAAAAGATATTATAAATTATCTTGAAGAGCTCGTACCACAGGATAAAAATTATACGCACTCCGAAGGAAATTCCGATGCCCACATCAAAAGTTCTCTCTTAGGAAGTTCTTTAAATATCATCATCGAAAACGGCTCCTTAGTTTTAGGCACTTGGCAGGGCATATATTTTTGCGAGTTTGACGGTCCGCGCCAACGCCAAATTTATGTGAAAATCATAGCGGCGCAATAACCGCTTTTTGGGCGGTTTAGCTGCCATCTAAATTCCTTGACATCTATAGGACATATGGTATATGTTAATTGATAGTATCATAGGACATATGTCTTATAGCCACTATAGTCAATATGAGCCAATTCTATATAAGCGATAAGGAAAAACTGGAGAAAATCGTTAAGGCAACAGAAATCTCGCGTTCTGACTTGGCAAAACGCCTCGAAGTAAGCTATAAAACGGTCTATCGCTGGCTGGATAAAGGCGTTTTGCCGCATCCGGCGCAATCAAGAGATATAGACCAGCTATTTAAAGAATATGTGGACTTAAGAGAAACGGTGTTGAGCCTGCGCAAAAAAGTCAAAGACCCTATCAAAGTCCTAAAAACCGATAAAACAATACGGGATAAATTTATTTTGGAAATGACTTATCATTCCAATGCTATAGAAGGAAGCCGTATGAGCGAAAAAGAAACGCAAGCCGCGTTTGAAGGCAAGAAAATTAGAGGCAAAGAGTTATTTGAAGTTTTAGAAGCCGTGAACCACAAAAATGCTTTAGAATTTCTTTTAGAAAATATCAGGTCAAATTTTAAAATTGAAAAAGACTATATCTTAAGGCTGCACCAGATAGTAATGTATAATTTTAATAATAAATTACCCGGTAAATACCGCACCGGACACGTTAACTTAACTAATGCGGACACAGAACTTCCTTCCGCGCAGGATGTGCCGTTAAGAATGGGCGCGTTGCTTAAAAATATAAATAACTACGGAGCTGACCCAATTGGAAAAATCGCGCATGATCACTATGAGTTTGAGGCAATTCATCCTTTCTTTGACGGTAACGGCAGAGTGGGCAGGCTCTTGATGATAACCCAAGCTTTAAGTAAAGGCATTGCCCCGGCAATTATTAGAATTGGTGACCGCTATAAGTATTACATGGCGCTGGGTAAAGCTGATTTAGGCAATTTCAAAAATATTGTGCAAATGGTATGCGATAGTATTATAGCGGGGTATAATCTCCTAATTAATAAATAAACCATGCTGTTGCCGGAAGACAAGGTGTATTATATCTTCTAAGTGCGACTCGGTTGTCGTTTAGGTTGTCATTTAAGTTGTCGTTTTCACGGATTATCATAAATGGGGTAATTAGGTATGCGTCCCCCGAATTTCCCCGAATTTACTTTTTAATGTGAGTCGCTGGGCGGTGGAGATTTGATCTTAAGGAGATTGAAGAGTGGAAGAAGAATCAAAGCAGAGCATTACATATAAATCAGGCATAAAGAGCTGGCCGGAGGATGATAGGCCGAGGGAGAAGCTGTTTAAAGAAGGCGAGCATAAATTATCAAAGACTGAGCTTTTGGCTATACTTTTGCGAAGCGGGGTAAAAGGCCAAAGCGCGATAGACTTAGCTAGAAAAATATTAGAGAAATTTAAGACCTTTCGTAATATGTCGCATACCGATTTATCGCAATGGAAAGGACTTAAAGGATTGGGAATTGCTAAAATCGCTCAGATAAAAGCTGCTATTGAAATTGGAAGAAGATTTAGAGAAGATGAGGTTAAAGAAAATCAACCCAAAATAGAATCCTCAAAAGACGTGGTAAATATTTTAATGCCCAGAATGCGGGACTTAAAGAAAGAAGTCTTTAAAATAGTGCTTTTAAATTCACAAAATAGAATTATTGATATTTTTGACACTGGAGAAGGAACTGTCAATAAAGCAAATCCAATAATTCGAGAGATTTTCCAGAAGGCGCTACAAAATTATGCGACTTCTTTAATATGCGTGCACAATCATCCTTCAGGAAAAACTGCCCCAAGTAAAGAAGACCGTGAATTCACTGAAGAACTATTTAAGGCAGGCACAATTATGCAGATAGCTGTATTAGATCATGTTATAATCGGAGATAATGAATATTATAGTTTTGCGGATAAGGATTATTAAAAAATGAATAGCATAGAATATTTAAGCGAAGCAGATACCAGAGCAAAATTAATTGATCCAGCACTTCATCGTCGCGGCTGGACAGAAGACCTTATAAGACGTGAGGAGACAGAAAGAGGGGTTGAAGTTATTGATGGCCAGCCTCGCCGCAAACAAAAAGGAAGAACTGATTATCTCTTGCGCATTCGAGTCAATATTAGCTCTCAACCAATTTCGATTGCTTTAATCGAAGCCAAAAAAAGTAACGAACCAGCTGATAAAGGTCTCGAGCAAGCAAAAAAATACGCACGCCTAAATAATGTTCCTTTTGTGTTTTCCTCTAATGGTCATTTATTTGTAGAATACGATAGTTTTACAGGTAGAACCTCTCAGCCTCAGGATTTAGATAAAATTCCAACACCGGAAGAATTACGTTCCCGATACGAAAAAGGAAAAAACTTCCCGCTTGACGGCGAAAATGCAAAACCGCTTCTCGTTTCATATCCCCGCGGTGAAGCAAGTAGGCGCTATTATCAAGATGCCGCTATCCGTGCAGTTTTAGAAAAAATCGCTCAAGGTAAAAATAGAGCACTTCTTTTTCTTGCCACAGGTTCAGGGAAAACTTTTATTGCGGTTAATCTATTGAAAAAAATCGCAGATGCTGGCGCCTTGCGCCGCGCTTTATTTTTATGTGATCGAGATGAACTCCGTAATCAAGCCCTTTCAGCCTTTCAGAATGTTTTTGGTTCCAATGCTGCAGCGGTATCAGGCTCAAATACTCAGAAAAATGCAAGAATATTAATTGCAACTTATCAAACGCTTAATATTGCTTCAGATGAAGAAGATGCTAAATTCCTACTTGAGAACTATCCAGAAAATTATTTTTCTCATATCATAATTGATGAGTGCCATAGAAGTGCTTGGAATAAATGGAGTCTTGTTCTAAAAAGAAATCCTAATGCCATTCAGATAGGTTTAACTGCCACGCCACGCCACTGGGAAGGTGGGAGTAAGGAAGAACAAAAAATAGACGAAGAAATAACTGCAAATAATCTCAAATATTTTGGCGACCCTGTTTATGAATATAGTATGTCGCAAGGCATTGAAGATGGCTATCTTCCTGCTTGTGAGATTATAAAACGCTCAACCGACTTAGATAATCGTGGTATTACTCGAGCTGACCTTGAGCGTCTTGGTGTAAAAGATGCTATTACAGGAAAACCACTAATGGTTGCTGAAGCCAGAGCGCGCTATGGAGCGCCGTCTTACGAAGCACTTATTCAGCTACCCGATAGAGTTAAAGCTTGGTGTAAGGATCTATTCGATATGTTTCTTCAAACCGGGGGACCTCTTCAAAAAGCTGTTATCTTTTGTGTACGAGATACTCATGCTGATGCAGTTGCTGGAGAAATGGATAATTTGTATTCTGATTGGTGCGCTAATAATGGGCAGCAAAGATTAGAGCCTTATGCTTTTAAGTGTACTGCTTCAGTAGGGGGTAGTGAATATATTTCCGATTTACGCGGCTCAACCCGAAGCCATTTTATCGCTACAACAGTTGATCTAATCACCACTGGCGTGGATGTCCCAATAGTTCGTAATGTCGTATTCTTCAAATACGTTAATTCACCCATCTCATTTCAACAAATGATGGGAAGAGGCTCAAGAATTCATCTTCCCACCAATAAATTAATGTTTCGTGTTTATGATTATACTAATGCTACTCGTCTTTTAGGAAAGGATTTTACTACTAAACCAACACCGCCAAGGCCTCCTAAACCACCGGGCCCACCAGAAAAGATAATCCGCGTAGAAGGCTTTGATGTCCACGTTAATCCTGCAGGAACCTATATTGTTGTAGAAAAAGAGGGAAGGCCAATAATGGTTACTGTTGAAGAATATAAACAGATGTTTGCGCAAAAGTTAGTTGAAGAAGTAAAAACATTTGAAGATTTACGTCGTCAATGGCTAAGTCCAAGTGATAGAGAAAACTTGATTCTGTCGCTTCCTAATGATGGCCAAGGCGCAAGGCTGCTTCAGGATTTATTAAAACTTAAAGAATGCGACCTTTATGATGTTTTGGCAGAAGTTGGTTTTGGAATATCGCCTAAAACGAGAAAAGAAAGAGTTGAGGCACTTCGCTATAAACACGATGCTTGGTTTAAAGGTTTACCTGAAAGCGCAACTTCCACTTTACTTGCTCTGGCAATGCAATTCGAGCGAGGAGGAACTGAAGAATTAGAAAATCCTCAAGTTTTTAATTCACCAGACGTTATAAGAGCAGGCGGCCTTAAAGCCTTGCAGATTTTAGGCGAGCCCAAAGATATTATTAACGAAACTAAACAGAGGTTATTTGCAGCATGAAAAAATATAAAATATTTGTTAGTGGAGTTCAGAAGGAATTAAGAGAAGAACGGCTTGCAGTAAGGGAATTAGTAGAGAGTGATGTCTTGCTAAAGGAATATTTTAACGTGTTCTTATTTGAGAAAGCCCCAGCTGGCAGTAAATCTTCAAAAGCCGTATATTTAAAAGAGGTCCAGGATTGCGATGTTTATATTGTTATTTTTGGAGATGAATACGCGAAAGCCGCTCAAAACAGGTTATCAGCCACAGAGGAAGAATTTAGGGAAGCCCAGAAAAGAACCAAATATGTTTTAGTATATATAAAAGGTAAAACCGATGAAACAAAAGATAAAAGAATTAAAAAACTAATCTCTGAGATTAAAGATGACACTTCTGGATACAAATACCGCCGTTTCGAGAATATTCCAGAGCTAAAGAACGCAGTTCATGAAAGCTTAATTGAATTTCTGCGGGAAAAAGGGATTGTGGGGAAAAGTATTTTTGACGAAGCGGTTTGCGAAGGTGCATCTTGGAAAGATATAGACAATGATAAAGTGAAGTGGTTTTTACGTACCGCAAAAGGAAAAAGAAATTTTTCTCTACCCGAGAATACTCCTGTCAAAGATATTTTTATTCATTTAAACTTGCTAAAGGGGAATAAATTAACCAATGCGGCAATTCTTTTATTCGGCAAAAACCCGCATAAATTTCATCTTCAAGCAGAGACTAAGTGCCTGCAATCCTCGGGAACAGAAATAGAAAAGCCATTCCCTTCATATCACATCTATAATGGTAATCTTTTTGATCAGGTTGACCGCTCTGTTGCATTTGTGCTGAGCAGCATAAAATTACCGGTTATTCAACAGATACATACTGCGCAGGTAAAACGTCCTCCCGAAATTCCTTTATTTGCAGTTCAGGAAGCTATTGTGAATGCCCTGGCGCATCGCAATTATAATGATACTTCGGGTGTCCAGGTGATGCTGTTTATTGACCGCGTAGAAGTCTGGAATTCTGGCAGTCTTCCTTCACAACTCACCATATCTGATCTTAAGAAGCCTCACCGCTCTTTTCCAGGGAATCCTCTGCTTGCCGAAGTATTTTACCTGGCCGATTACATTCAGAAAGTTGGTTCAGGCACACTTGAAATGATACGACAGTGTAAAGCGCAAGGTTTGCCTGAGCCGGAATTTTCCTCTACCCGCGGGGAATTCAGAACAATTTTGGGCAGAGATATTTTTACTGAATGTGTTTTAGCAAAGCTTGGATTAAATGAGCGCCAACTAAAGGTGGTAAAATATGTGAAAGAGAAGGGTCAAATAACAAATAGAGAGTATAGGGATTTGACTGGATTAGAAACTGATAGGACTGCCTTAAGGGATCTGGTTGTGCTTTGCAAGAAAGGTATTCTTAAGAAGACAGGTACAACAGGCAGGAATACCATATATTTATTAACCCGACATAAACCCGACAAACCAGACAGGAACCCGACATAAACCCGACAAAATGGGCTAAAAGGGCTAATAAATGGGCTAAAAATCGGCTAATGGTTAACCAAAAAGAAGAGAATAATGAAGCCACAAAGACGCAAGATTAACACAAAAACAACACAGCTTTTAGTAATTTCAAAAATTGAACTTACTAAAAAAGTAGTTAATGGATACTAATAAAAATACAACTTTAAGTACGCAATCCGTACTCCCTTCCGGCTGGCGATGGGTGAAGTTGGGGGAGGTGTGCGAGTTAAATCCACCTAAGCCAAAAGGTTTCTATCGCTTACCTGATGCCCCAACTACATTTGTTCCAATGTCAGTAGTTGATGAAAAGACAGGCAATGTTGCTAAACCAGAAATCGTCCCATACAAAAGGGTTTCAAAAGGTTATACTTATTTTGAGGAAGACGATGTTCTTTTTGCTAAAATCACACCTTGTATGCAAAATGGCAAGCATGTAATAGCAAGAAATCTGATAGATGGAATAGGGTTTGGAACAACAGAATTTCATGTTTTACAGCCCACGAGTGGAATCTTACCAGAATGGATTTGGTATTTTATTAGACAACCTTATTTCTTAAAAGAAGCGATTTATTATTTTACCGGGTCTGTTGGGCAGCAAAGAGTACCGGATGATTTTTTAGCCGATTACACTATACCTTTACCACCTACAGAAGAGCAGAAGCGTGTTATTGCAGAAATCCAAGAACTAATGCAAGAAATTGAACGCGCAAAGGCATCTTGCGAAAAGCAATTAGACGCTGCTAACGCCCTGTCCGCTTCATACCTTCGTCAAGTCTTTGAAAGCGATGAGGCAAAGAAGTGGGAGAGGAAGAGGTTGGGAGATGTGTGTGAGGCAGAATCAGGCATTTGGGGCGATGAGCCCGATGGTTCCTCAGAATGTTATTCTGTGTTGCGTTCAAATAATATTCAAGATGGGAAAATGGTTTTTGATGAAATAGCTATTAGGAAAGTTGAAACCAAATATTTAGAGAACAAATCATTGAAGACAGGTGACATTTTAGTAACTACCTCAAGTGGAAGTAAAGACTTACTGGGGAAAAGTGCATTTTTTACTCAACCTTCCGATAGGAAAACATATCTTTTTTCTAATTTTACAATACGGTTGAGAACCAAGAATGAAATTATTAATTCGTCTTTTCTTTATTTTTATTTGCAATCACCGGAAGCTAAAGAAACCTTGAAACTACTTCAAGATACAACGACAGGCTTAAGAAATCTTGATCGAAAAGAATTCTTGAATCAAACTCTACCAGTTCCAACTTTAGAAATTCAAAGAAAGGTTGTAGGTGAGCTTAAAGAGAAAATAGGCCAAGCCGAAAATCTCCAATCCATACTCCGCAATCAACAATCTACAATTGACGCTTTACCCCAGTCAATCTTAAAGAAGGCGTTTAGGGGAGAGTTATGATAAAAGAGGAGAATCCACATGCAAATAACAAAAAGTGATTGGATTTTATTAATTTTGCGAAAACAGCCTTTGGATAGGATACATATTATGAAATCGCTTTTTCTCATTGAACGTAATGCCAAGAAAAAAATTCAAGGTTATTTTCAGTTTGAACCTTATCTTTATGGTCCTTGTAGTCTTGATGTTTATTCTGAGCTTCGCAATCTTTTAGCTCATGGTTTTATAATACAACCACCGCATCCTATGCAATCTTGGGCTAACTATTATTTAACAGAGCAGGGCTGTGTCAAGGCTAAAGAGATAGCTGAGAAAATCAATTCAGAAAATATTAATCTGATTGACAAAACAGTCGATGAAATAAAAAATTTAGGTTTTTTTGAATTATTGAAAAAAGTTTATGCAGAAGCTCCAGAATTTACGACTAATTCTGTTCTTAAGGAGGTGATTAGGCAATGACTTTGATTTTATCTATACCAGCCAAAGAAGGAATTGTGATTGCCTCCGATAGCCAAGTTACTTCTGGACAGGTGCGTTGGCAAGAAAAGAAAATTAAGCAATTGAATGAAAAATGTTTATGGAGCGCTTCCGGTGAATTGGCATTAATCCAACGATTCGAAGAATTCGTCCAACAATTGCCAAATAGAAACCAGCCTCTTAATAATATCAGAGACTCTCTTAGCGAGATAGTAAAAAAAGCTGTTACAATTCTTTTGCAGCAAGATTTTAGAACACAATTTTTGCAAGCACCTGGCTTGCCACCAAACCCAGAAGTATTACTTCAATTGCATCCCGGCGATTTTATGTTTGTAGAATGGAGAGGAAATCCGAAGATTTTACATTTATTAGCTAATGGAACCACGGAATGGATAAATAAGCCTTTTGCTTCTGGAAGTGGAGGACCTTTTGCTTACGCATTGCTTCAAAAATATCAGGGCTATATATATAATCTTCAGAAAGCAAGCTTATTAGCATACAAAGTTTTAGAGGAATCTATTGAAGTTGGGTCTTGGGGATTAGGCCCACCAATTGATATTTGGCAAGTTAGTGAGACTGGGATTAAGAATTTAAACGAAGACGAAATTGCAAAGTTAGCTGATGCTTCAAAAGTTCTTCGTGAAATAGAAATTCAATCTTTTCTAAAAGAGGATGGAAATTGTGGCAAAACCTAATTCCCGCAAACTCACCACTCCTCAATCCCTAAACGCCTTTATTAAAAGCATCTGCAATATTATGCGTAGGTCTGGACGGGCAGGGGCGCTGCAGTATGTTCCTGAACTTACTTGGATGCTTTTTCTTCGTATCCTTGATGAAAAGGAAGATAAAGAATTAGAGCATTCAAAGGCGTTGGGAGTTTCGTTTACGCCTTCCTTAAAAGAGCCTTTTCGCTGGCAGGATTGGGCTGCGCCTGATGGCAAAAAGAGAAAAGAGCTTCAGCAGGGGACGCTTGGCGGATTTATGTCTTTTGTAAATGGTGAGCTCATACCACATCTTAGAGCCTTAGAAAAAAGGGCTGGCGCTAACTCTCGTCAAAAAGTTATTAGTGAGGTATTTTCTTCAGTGGAGAGAACCGGTATTGATACGGAGAGAAATCTCTTGGATATTTTAGATAAGATTAATCAACTTTCTATTGAGCAGGTTGATGATACCCATATGTTTACCCTTTCGCAAGTCTATGAAGGATTACTTTTAAATATGGGCGCTAAGAATAATGACGGAGGCCAGTTTTTTACCCCTCGAGAAGTGATTCGCATAATGGTTAAAGTAATTGACCCTAAGGTGGGTGAGACAATTTATGACCCTTGTTGTGGAACTGGAGGGTTTTTGGCACAAAGTTATGTGCATATGAGGGAAAAGGTTAAGACCGCGGATGATATTGAAGTGCTTAAAACCAGGACTTTTTATGGCAGAGAAAAGGAAGTTTTAGCGTATCCCATTGCCTTGGCGAACTTGGTGCTTCATGAAATAGATGAACCGCATATTTGGCACGGAAATAGCTTAACTGGCCTTGAGATTTATGGCGGGCTGTTTCAAGGCGCGCCAGATTTATTTGATATGGTTTTAACTAATCCTCCTTTTGGCGGAAAAGAAGGAAAAGATGCCCAGACACATTTTGCCTATAAAACCAGCGCCACACAGGTTTTATTTTTACAACACGTCATAGATAGCCTTAAAGATGGCGGAAGATGCGGAATAGTAATGGATGAAGGGGTTTTGTTTCGCACCAATGAAGCTGCTTTTCTGCAGACTAAACGAAAACTGCTTAATGAATGCAATGTTTATTGTATTGTTAGTTTACCGCCAAAAGTTTTTTTAAATGCTGGAGCCGCCAGCAAAACCAATCTTGGCGCTGTTGCGAAACTACCCTTGTCAATAGGGTATTTTATAAAGAATACAAGCGGTTATGCTCTTAATGCCTTATAGTTAAACATAAAAGCCTTTAGATTGCAAAGAAAATATTTTTTTAAAGAAAA
>JAUYCY010000142.1 GCA_030692055.1 Candidatus Omnitrophota bacterium
TTTCAGCCATAGGCGGATTTCCAAATCTGAGTCATCCCAGGGTTATATGGATTGGCATAGATAAAGGCGCTAAGGAGCTAAAAAATCTTGCAGAGAAAATTGAATCTGGGTTAGAAAAATTTGATTTCAGGAAAGAATCCCACGAATTTAAATCTCACCTTACATTAGGCAGGGTAAAATCTTCTAAAAATATGCTAAATCTTGTAAAATTATTAAAAGAAACTAGCTTTTCTTCAGAAACTGATATCTCTATTAACGAACTTATCCTCTTCCAGAGCACCCTCACCCCAAAAGGCGCAACATATACTACATTAATGCAACTTAGATTTTCTTCTTTTTTATCACTCTAACGCCAAGGCAAACTTTATAGCTACGTTAATAGCATTTATCTTTTCCTGGCTTAAAAGACTAATTCGTTCTTGTAATAATTCTTTGCGGATAGTGAGTATCGTATCCAGATTAACAACGCATACCTTCGGCAAACCATCTTCCTTTGATAATCTCACTTCTACAGGTATATCTCTTATATTAGTTGTTACTTCCGCGACAGTAACTGCATTGCGCACCTTATAAGCTTCATCTCGCGAAAGCAATACCACTGGCCTTTTGCCAATAGGCTGAGGCAAACTCGCCCACCAAACCTCTCCGCGCTTCATCGCCAATCCTCCTTTTGCGATAAGGCCTCCATGCCAGGCTTTTCCCATGCCATTATCTCGCTCACTTTTTCTGGCCTGTCCTTATAAGCCTTCTCATACTTTTTAATTAACCATTCGTCATCCTGCCTTTTTATCCAAAAACTTACAGCCTTGTCAATTATTGCGCTTCTGGAAAGCCCAATTCTATGCCTAAATTTTTCTAAAAACTCATACTCCTTTTTAGGCAAGCTTATAGCTATCTTTACTGTATTATTCGGCATAACATCCTCCTTATAGTAATACTTTATTCCTACTTAAGTATGCCATACATTACTTGCCCTGTCAAGTTTTTTTAGCTTCTTACTGCATTACTTTTTATCAATGACTTTACATCAGGCAGGGCCAGCTCATTTATTTTAAATATCGCTTTAAGTCTCTATAAAAATTTTCATGGCCGCCTACAGCTATAAACATAACTGCTTTTCTGCGGGTATCCATCTGGTAAGCTAATAATATCTCCTGGTCAAATAGCTTGAATTTATATACCCTTATACTTTTCAAGTCGCCTGTTTTTTCTTCGCCTATAAAAGGGTTAATCGCTATTTCATCTTCTGCTTCATTTAACTTTTTTCTAAAGAGAAAAGGGAGTTTCTTTTTGGTATGATTATACCCAGGATAAGCTTTCTGTTCGTAAGGCTGGCTAAGATTCAACTATTATCCTTTCCAAACCGATTCAGGCTTTCCTGACGCAAGCGACTCTTTGATATCTCTAATAAACTGCGGATGCATCTCATCCTTTATCTTTACCCATTCCTCAAGAGCTACGTTAATCTGATTGCTAAAACTGCGCCTTTCCTCTTTAGCAG
>JAUYCY010000015.1 GCA_030692055.1 Candidatus Omnitrophota bacterium
TTCTAAATATACACCACTGACTTCGTCGGTGGCTTTCTCTAACGGGGTAAAATGAATTCTTTTGCGATACCTTCTTAAAATGCCAAAGATACGCCTTACCCGCGCGTAGCGCAGGGGTCGGCGCTGTCCACCAGGACGGCCCTGTTGGGCTGGAATTTAACATGAAAATTCGGTAGAAAATTAAGGCAAATTGCACTCACGCCGAGGTAACCAGGAAAAATGCGGCGCACCAATTGGTACGCCAAAGTTTTTTCATAACCACAAACGTTTCTTATCATTACAGCAGTTTTATTCTGCCCAACAGGGCGTCCTGCTGGACTGGCAACCGCATTTTTCCGGTTAAGAATGAAGTGTTAGACAGCAGAGTTATACAAGATATAATATTATATATTAGATGGGGTTTGACTTAGGTAAAAAAGAGGTTTTTTAATTGAAAAAATTACTTCTCGCCCTTTTATTTTTTACCCTGCCATTTCTTAAAGCTTTCCCTGTATTTCATACCGTTGAAAATATTGATGATGTTTATATAAAAAGAGTAGCTATTTCTTCTTTCGATGCCGACATTTTATATGTCGGTTCAAAAAACTCCCTCTTTATAAGTCCAGACAGCGGCAAAACTTTTCAGAAAATCTCTGTATTTAAAGATGAAGAATTAGCGCATTTTTTTATAGATCCGTATTTAGCTAACACCTTATATCTTGCGACAACTCGCCATCTATATAAGGTAACTAACGAAGCAGAAAAGATTTTTAATGCCCCCGAAGAAGCAGTTGTTTTGACTGCCGCAAAATTTAAGAATGAGATTTATGTAGGAACAAGTAACGGGCTTTACGTGGCCAATGAAGATGTTTTGAATTGGCGCAAAGTTAACGGGTTAAACGAAGAGGTTTCTGTTTATTCTATAGAGTCAGCAGAGAAAAATCTATACCTGGCAACAAGTAAAGGAGTTTATATTTTAAGGAATAAAGATGAAATTGAAAGAACATATGTGTTAAGGGATAAAGAGGTAGAGGGAGAAGAAGAAAGCGGTATTACACCCAACATTATAAAAGTAGACATTTTTAATAAAAATTGTATTTGGCTAGGAACAAGCCGCGGAGTTATTTTTTCCAAAGATGCAGGCAGAACTTGGGATAGGTTATATATAGAAGGTGTGGATAACCTTAATGTTTGCTCTATTGCGCAAACTCCACTAGAGAAAGATACATTATACCTAGGCACTTCTAAAGGTTTTTTTAAAGTTGATTTAAGAGCGAAAAGATCAACACAGATTTTTGAGGGGCTTTTTGCTTCCGAAATTCTTTGGGTTACTTTTTCTGCTTCAGGCGAAATCTACTTAGCAACTCCCCAGGGGTTGTTTAGAAGCGAATATTTTACGCCTCCCTCAAAGCCTAGTATGGTTGAAGAAGTTCTTAACAAAGAACCATCCATAGATGAGATTCAACAGGTAGCTTTACGCTATAATGAAACGCATCCTGAAAAAATAAGAAGATGGAGAAATCTTATAAAATTTAGAGCGTTATTTCCAACTTTAACATTAGATTACGACAAGACTATTGATATATACCAAACTACTACTACAACAAGGGCGGTTACTGGGCCTCGCGATTGGGGGTTATCTCTTTCTTGGAACGTAGGCGATTTGGTTTGGAACACCTATGAGGATGATATTGATACGCGTAGTCGCCTTGATACGCAGTTACGCTTAGATATTCTTGATGAAATAAATAGAGTATATTTTGAAAGATTACGTCTTAAACGCGAATTACGCAACGCCTCTTTATCCGAGGAAGAATTATTTCCGAAAGACTTGCGGCTAAGAGAATTAACTGCTATTATAGATGGGTATACCGGAGGTTACTTTTCTAAAAAGTCAAAGGAGCTAAATGAAAAATAACGAACCATTGGTCTTGATACTTTGCGGAGGTCGGTCTCTAAGGCTATGGCCGCTTAGCGAATATAAAAGTAAAAATTTCTTGGATATTTTTGGTTTTTCTCCTTTAGAATTGACTATACGCCGGTTCTCAAAAATAACCTCTTCTAATAATATCTTTTTAATTACCAACTGCAAAGAAAAAAACGCACTTATTAAGCTAAAGTTAATTAAAAAAGAAAATATTTTCTGCGAGCCTGAGAGTAAAAATACCGCAGCAGCAATTTTACTTGCGCTTTTTTATTTAAGAAAGAAGTTTTCACAAGACAAGCCTTTAATTATTTCTCCCGTAGACCATCTTATAAAAAACGAAGAATATTTTTATTCTGCAGTAAAAAAATCGCTTGCCGTCTCAAAGAATGGCTGGATTTGCACCTTAGGTATAAAACCTACACAGGCTACCCCTAATTTTGGCTATATCCAGGTGGATAAAGAAGTAGAAAAAGATGTTTTTTCTATAAAGAGATTTGTAGAAAAACCAACACGCCCGCAAGCACAGGAACTTATTCGTAAAGGCGACTCTTTTTATAACAGCGGTATGTTTATTTCTTCTATACATATATTGGATAAAGAGTATAAAAAACACTACTCTTATTACAATATATTTTTTGATGCTTTTAGGAGAATTAAACACCCTTGCGATAAAAACGTTAGTTATATTTATAAAAAGCTAGAGGATATCCCTTTCGACAAAGCAATAATGGAAAAAACCGCAAAGATAAGATTGATTAGGGCAAATTTTTTCTGGAGAGATTTTGGAAGCTGGCATTCTATCTATGAAGTATTGCCTAAAGATGCAAGCGGCAACGTAAAGAGGGGCAAAGCTTTTATCTATAATGGTGAAAACAATTTTATTTATCTTGATGATTTGAAAAAGAAGGTTTTATTGTTAGGCCTAAAAGACATATTTTTTATTGATACCGACGATTATACTCTCCTTGCTCACCGGCATTACTTAGACAACCTTAAGCTTGCTTTGAAAGAATTTAAGAAAAAAGTTAAATAACCCCTTTAATTTAATACTTAAAACTTACAACTCGAAACTATTAAAATGAGTTATTTTTACGGCCCCGTTCCTTCAAGAAGATTAGGATTTTCTTTAGGGGTAAATTTATTGCCTAAGAAGATTTGTACATTTGATTGTATATATTGCCAATTAGGAAAAACTAATCGTAAGTCAATAAAGAGATTTAATTATGTAGATTCGGATAAATTCAAAAAAGCGCTCAAGAAAATTATCAGTAAACACCCAAAAATCGACTACATAACCATTTCAGGCTGCGGAGAACCCACCTTGCATAAAAACTTAGATAGAATAATATTAGTTATAAGAAAAGTAACGCAAAATAAATACCCCATATGCGTTATTACCAATTCTTCCTTATTGTATAGAAAAGATGTACGCCAAGAATTGTTTGGGGCGGATTTGCTAATGCCGTCTTTAGATGCGTTTACTCCGCGGTTGTTTCGTAAAATAGACCGGCCACATAGAGATATAACAATTCATAAAATAGTTGACGGTTTAGCTAAGCTAAGGAAAGAGTTCAAGGGAAAAATTTGGCTTGAAATAATGTTAGTAGGCGGTATTAATGATACATTAGCAGAGGCAAGAAAGTTAAAAAAAGTTATTATAAAAATCAATCCTGATAAAGTCCAGCTTAATCTACCGGTTAGGCCTTCCGGGAGTAGGATATCCTTGCCGTCATACGAAAAAATAAAAAATATGATAAAGATAATCGGGCCAAAGGTAGAAGTAGTCCACTCGTTTTATAAACATGCCCAAAGGAGATTCTCCCAGAGTATAAAGCAGGATATTACTAAATTTCTAAAAATTAGGCCGGCGACATTAGAAGATTTAGCGAAATCATCGGGGATTACAAAGAAGGAAATGAGAGAATACATAAGAGAGCTTTTAGCTGAAAAGTCGATAATAGAAAACATCCATAATAAAAAAGTCTATTTTACAGCAGCGCTAAATAATGATTGAAGATAATCTTAGAAAAATTCTGGCAGAGTTACCTCCAGGCATAGAATTAGTGGTTGCGGCTAAAGCGAGGATAGCTTTAGAAATTGAACGCGCAATTTCTGCCGGGGCAAAAATTATCGGAGAAAATTACGTTAAAGAGGCACAAGAAAAAATCAGCGTTATAGGCAGTAAAGCAAAATGGCATCTGTTTGGCCATTTACAAAAGAATAAAGCCAAATTAGCTGTTAAAATATTTGACATGATAGAAACCCTTGATTCAGAAGAGTTAGCTGAGGCTTTAGATAAGGAATGTAAAAAAATAAATAAAATTATGCCTGTTCTAATCGAGGTTAATTCGGCAAGTGAAGTACAAAAGGCAGGCGTTTTGCCCGATAGAGTAGAATATTTTGTAAAAGAAATTTTAAGATTTGAAAATTTAAAACTCCAAGGGTTAATGACTATGGGCCCCTTAGTAGATAACCCCGAAGAAATACGGCCTTTTTTTAGAAAAACTAAAGAGATTTTTGATAAAATAAAAAATATTTACGGTAATAGCCTAGATTGGAAATATCTTTCTATGGGCATGAGCGATACCTATAAAATTGCCATTGAGGAAGGCGCCAATATGGTAAGAATTGGTACTGCCATATTCGGTAAACGCGAATAGTCGCGAATTCCTGCCTACCGGCAGACAGGCAACGCTAATACACGCAAATAAATACTAAATATTATTTGCGATAATTCGCGTTAGATTAGCCATAATTAGCGTTATAGCGTATATGAAGGTAAAAATAATCTTTGATAAAGATAGGATGGATGATAGGTTTGAAACGGGATGGGGTATTTCTTATCTTATAGGAAATACTTTATTCGATACGGGCGAGAAGTTTGAGTATTTAATAAATAATATGAAAATTTTAAATATAGATATAAAAACGATAGAAAATATTGTAATATCGCATAATCACTGGGATCATCGAAGAGGGCTGTGGCAATTATTAGAAACCAAGACTGATATCAAAGTCTATAGTTGTCGCGATCTAATTGAAGAGTTTAAAGATAAAATTAATAAATATAATTTTATAGAGGTCAAAGATTTTCAAGAGATTGATAAAGGCATATATAGTAGCGGCTGTCTTAGGGCGGTTTATAAAGGAATAGATTTATTTGAACAGGTACTTATTGTAAAAACTGATAAAGGAATATCAATTATTTGTGCTTGCGCGCATTTGGGAGTATTAAAGATAATACAGAAAGTTAAAGAATGCTTTCCTGGCGAAAAGTTATATTGCATTTTTGGAGGTTTTCATCTTATGGATACAGATATGCGTATGATTAAATATACTGTAGATGAAATAAAGAAAATAGGCGTCGAAAAGATTGGCTCTGCGCATTGCACAGGTTATGAGGCAACGGAAATATTTAAAGAATCATATAAGGATAATTTTTTAGATATAAAAGCCGGTAAAGAGTTCGAAATATGATTATAAGTAAAATAGTAATACGCAGAGCGTTTCCACCTAAGGCGGATCCCTGCCTGTCCGCCAGAGCGGCGCCTCTGGCGGAAAGCGCATGGCGCATAGAGTACAATAATTTTTCGCTTTGCGCTATACACTATACGCTATGCTTTTTTCTCTCTGCTTTATCTATAGTGGGTTGTGTCCAGACCAAAGCAGGTTGCGCTCAGGCAAAGGATTATGTAGGCTTTCATCATGGATATCTTAATGTAGGTATGAAGCAAAGCTTTGGCCAAGGTGGGAGTAAGAAGAATTATTATAATGTTGATAAAGATACAGTAATAACAATAGGCGAAAATAAAGATGACATTATCGTAGATATAGGTTATCCGGACAAAAGAGAAAGAAGCCTTGAGGGCTACGAAGTTTGGATATATAGTGAAAAGAAACTTAAGCTATTTTTCGATAAGAAACACCTTAGGGAATGGAGAAACCTTTAATCGACGCGCACCTGCCTGCCGGCAGGCAGGGAAATCCCCGACGCTTTAGGCCCTTCCTTTATAAGGAATTAGTAAGGCCTATCCCCGTGGGATTAGCGCGGGGAATGAATGCGCCAAAGATTATCCCGACGAGGTCGCGGAAATTATCGAAGACCCTCTGGAATTTCCTTAGCCTTTGGCAGGAAATTCCGAGGACTTAGTCCCGGGAATTCTCTGAATTCCTCGGGGGAATTTCCGCGTATATAGCCGAGCCGGGAGCATTCAGGAAACCACGGGCTTTAGCCCAACAGGGCATCCTGGTGGATAGCCCGTGGAGATTCATTTCGTTGCTACAGGCTTCAAGCTTCATGCTACAATTTTCAGAATCTTTAAGCTTGTGACTTGTAGCTTATGGCTTGCAGCGTATCATATGAGTTTTTTGTTCAGATCCCTCGTATAATTTTTTATTTCCCAAAAATCCTTTATTTTTTCTTTTTGAAAGAAACCGAATATAGAATTATTATGTAAAAGCGGCTCAGAGAATTCTTTTCCGTATTCTTGGAAAATTTTTGTTCCTGAAACAGGAGAAAATTCTGCTAAAGAAACCCTTGCTCCAAGAGAGTGCAGGAATTCCACATCCTGTTTTAATTCTTCTAGGCTTTGCTCGGGGTAACCTAAAAGAAGGTAAACACTAAATTCCCCGGATTTAAATCCGCCATTTTTTAGTAACTCTATGCCTTTGATTAAATCTTCTCTGTTTACTTTATCACCCCATAATTTCTGTAACTGGTAATTAAGCGTTTCTAGCCCGAAATGAGGGTTGGTAAATCCTACTTTTTTTAACAGGCAAGCGATCTCTTCATCTAAGAAACGAAGATGTAGTGCGTTGGGGGTATGAAAGCGAATGTTTAGATTTAGTTTAATGATTTCTTTTAAGAGTTTTTTTATATATTCTGACTCATAGAGAAAAGCATCATCATATAAGACAAAGTCTTTAATCCCATCTTTAGAGTATTTAATGATTAAATCTAAAACTTTTTCAGACGATAGTCTATAAAATTGTGGGAATAATTCTTTTATCGCGCAATAGCTACAGCTAAATGGGCATCCCCATGATGTGCGTAGTACCAGATAATCCAATTTTTTATAAAAATCTTTATAAGAGGGGATAGTAGAGTAAAGTTCTTCGTAATTATATTCTACTCCGATAACTTTAAAAAAATCTTTTAAGGAATTGTTTTTAAAAGTAAAGTCACAGGTAATATTTTGCGTTGCATGCTCGTAACATAAGGTTGCGTAGGTTCCCCCTAGAATTATGGGCACATGGGAGAATTCTTCTTTCAGTAATCTTACCGTTTCGCTAATTCCTGGATACCAATAGGTCATCGAGGAAGTTATGAGAATAAAATCAGGATTTTTATCTTTTATATAATTTTTAAACTCAGCTATTTCAATACCATATCTTTTAAAATAGCGGGGAATTGATTTAAGAATGTCCGGCTTAGGCACATTTTCAGCAGAGTATTTTCCCCTGCCAAAAGTTCCTTGTTCAGTTTTTTCTTCTAAACAATCAATGTAATCTATGTGTATGCCTTTAGTTTTTAGATAGGATAGGATAACTAAAAATCCGTAGGGTTTTAGCCAAAAATCATAGGCAGCAAAATCGTATATCCACGGATTTATTGCTAAGACATTCATCGTTGAATGAAGCAGCCCCGATATAATCGGGGCGTAGTCCAACAGGACACCCTGCTGGGTAGCTGAATTTTCCGCCTCATGCCTGAGGCAGATCCGCCTCTGGCGGAGAAGGCGCCCGCCTGCCGGACGGGCAGGGATCTGCCTTAATAAATATTTTGTAAAGCGGCGGAGACCCCTGACATCTACCTTAAGAAATATCAAAGTAAATGTCAAGGGTTTCCTGCCTGCCCAACAGGGCGTCCTGCTGGACTGCCGGCAGGCAGGAATTCGCAATATTACTTTTTCCTTAGTGCCTTTGGCACTTTGAAGAATAATATGCTCATTAAAATTATAACAAATATGATATAATATTAAATAGAATTAAGGTTAAGGTTGAGATTAAGGTTTAGAATTAAATAATTAATAAATCAAGGAATTAGAATAATTTTACTTAGCCTAAGCCTTTAGCCTTAGCCTGGATTGGGAAAATGGTAGAAGAAATTTTCAAAAAAACTATAAAAAGGTACGGTTTAATCGAAAAAAAAGATAGAATAATTCTGGGTGTTTCCGGCGGTCCGGATTCCGTCTTTATGCTTTATCAACTTCATGGCATTATGAAAGAAAATAGATTGCAACTTGTGTGCGCGCATTTTAATCATAGCCTTCGGCCGGAAGCTGATAAAGAGGAGGTCTTTGTAAGAAATCTCTGTAAAGATTTAAATATAAAGTTTATAAGCGAAAAGAAAGATGTAAATAGTTTTTTTGACGGGGATTCTTTAGAGCAGACAGCCCGTAATTTACGTTTTGATTTTTTTTCAAAATGTAGCAGGCATTTTAAAATAAAAAAGCTTGCCCTAGCTCACCATAAAGATGACCTTATTGAAACAATCCTGATGAGATTGATAAGAGGAGCGGGGCTACGGGGATTACGGGGATTTTTACCTAAATCAAAGTTTCAGGGTTTAAATGTGATACGGCCACTAATAGAATTAAGCAAAAAAGAAATCATTGACTGGCTCGATGAGCATAAAATTCCCTATTGCGTCGACAAGAGTAATTTTGAAGAGAAATTCTTCCGTAACCGGATACGTTTGAAATTGTTGCCGGTTTTGAAGGAATTAAACCCTAATATTGTGGATAATATGTACAATCTAAGCCGTAATATTTCTTTGGATTATGATTTTATTTACGGTTTTTCCCGTAACATCTTTGAGTCTATAAAAAGGGGCGAAACCGCCAAGGCGATCAAGCTGGATTTAGAAAAGTTATGCAAGCTTCATCCCGCAATATTGAATAATATCATAAGAATCGCCATTGAAGAACTGAAGGGTAGCACAAGGAGAATAGAAAGTAGGCATATTGATGAAGTTATAGATTTAATATTACGTCGTCCGTCGGACAGCGTAGTTAATCTACCTCTTCTTTCAGTAAAAAAAGAAGGCAAACTACTTATTATTCAAACCTTGATTTTATAAGCTAATAAAGTATAATACACTTCTATGGAAAAGAAGAAAAAACCATCAAATTCTAAAGTTTTAAGACAGGCTTTTTTCTGGATACTTATTTTATTTGGGCTACTTTGGTTTAACAGCGCGATAAATACAAGCATGAGTAAACCTTTAATCTATAGCGAATTTTATAGTTTGCTCGAGCGCAATCCGCAAGAATCTACTATTTCAAAAGTCAAAAAAACAGAAAATACCATTCGCGGAGAGTGGACTGCAAAAAAAGGCGGCGGGCAATTTCACGTTTATATTCCAGAAGAAGATAAAGATTTAATTGTGCTTTTACGAAAAAACGTAAGTAGTTTTGAAATAGAACCTCCTCGTACCACCCTGACAAATTTTCTTCTTAATTTAGTTCCTATGGTTCTTTTTATTGGTGTATTATGGTATTTTTCGCACAAAGGAAATCAGCTTGGTTCCCGCGTTTGGAGTTTTGGCAAATCTCGAGCTCAGGTTATTGAAAAAGAAAAAGCCACGCGGATTACATTTCGTGATGTAGCAGGGATTGATGAGGCAAAAGAAGAGCTGAAAGAAGTTATTGAATTTTTAAAAGACCCCAAAAGATTTCAGAGGTTAGGCGGTAGGATTCCAAAAGGAGTTTTATTAGTAGGCCCTCCTGGTTGCGGAAAGACACTATTAGCTAAGGCAGTCGCCGGAGAAGCAGAAGTACCTTTTTTTAGTATAAGCGGCTCAGACTTTGTAGAAATGTTTGTAGGTGTTGGCGCATCAAGAGTGCGTGATTTGTTTGAACAAGCAAAAAAAGCGGCTAAAGTAGGAGGTAAAGGCTGTATTATTTTCATAGACGAGATAGATGCGGTAGGGCGCCTGCGTTTTGCAGGCATCGGCGGAGGGCATGACGAAAGAGAACAGACCCTAAATCAGCTACTTGCTGAAATGGATGGTTTCCAAACAGAAGAAGGCATTATCATTATGGCCGCAACAAATAGGCCAGATGTGTTAGATCCTGCATTGCTACGTCCGGGTAGATTCGATCGACATATCGTAATTGATGCCCCTGATATTAGAGGAAGAGAAGAAGTTTTACAAGTTCACACCAAAAAAATAAAATTAGCCTCTAATGTTAATCTAAGCGTTATCGCAAAGCAAACACCGGGTTTCTCAGGGGCAGACTTGGCAAATCTTTGTAATGAAGCAGCGCTTTTGGCAGCAAGGCGTAATAAAGATGCTGTGGAGATGTCAGAGTTGCAGGAGGCAATTGAAAGAGTAATCGCTGGGCCGCAGAGAAGAAGCCGGGTAATTTCTAAAAAAGAAAAAGAAATTATTGCTTATCATGAAACCGGGCATTCTTTCCTGTCGCTTGTTCTTGCGCACGCCGACCCCTTGCATAAGGTTTCAATTATTCCCAGAGGCGTAGGCGCATTAGGTTACACTATGCAGTTACCCACTCAGGACAGGTATCTTCTTTCGCAATCAGAACTTCTTGATAGATTATGTGTGTTTTTAGGAGGAAGGGCCGCTGAAGAGCTTATGCTGGGCGAGATTACTACAGGCGCACACAATGATTTAGAAGTAGCAACGGAAATGGCGCGACGAATGGTGACTGAGTTTGGAATGAGTGAACGTGTCGGCCACATGACGTTGGGGAGGAAAGAAGGCCCAATTTTTTTAGGAAAAGAACTGGTAGAGCATAAGAACTATTCTGATGAGACAGCGAAGATAATTGATGAAGAGGTGAAAAGGATTGTGGAAGAAGTTTACGCGAGGGCAAAGAAAATTCTGTCAGAGAATGCTGAAAAAATAAAACTAGTCGCCGAGCGGCTCCTTGAAAAAGAAGTTTTAGATGCCCAGGAAGTCAAAGATATTATTGGGTTTAAAGATAATGACGCTTTGCCCGGTACAGACGTATAGTCTACACCAGTCTAAGTTCCTTGCCAATGCCTAAAAACTTGCTTTAACAATGAGGATAACCCCCCTTAAAATCGAAAATTATAAAGAGGCTAAAGAACTATTATCCGCAATAAATGTTAGCAGTGAAGGCTTAAGGATTCTCTCAGCCAAAAGCTTATCTGTTGCTTTTAAAATAGAAGGAATAAAGTCTTGGGAAGCAAACATAATTAAGCAGCATTTGCTTTCCCTAGGTAGCGATAGTGCAATAGAAAGAGCCGCTTTAGTGAAGAACATAAAAACTACTACTATTCTTTTTGGAAATATAAACCAACTCAAGAAACTATGCGAAAAATTAAAGAATCAACCGTTTAGCCTAAAAGAAATTTCCAGAAAAGTTTCATTTTATTTGGATAATTTGTTTAAGAATGAATTTATTTTTAAAATAAAGGGAAAAGAACTAAAAATAAAACAGCCAGTTATCTGTGGCGTAATAAACGTGACACCGGATTCGTTTTCAGGGGACGGATTATTACAATATCAAATATCAAAAATAAAATATCAAAAATTATTGCTTGAGAAAGTAGAGGGCATGATAAGGGAGGGAGCGAAGATAATTGATGTGGGAGGAGAGTCAACAAGGCCTTTTTCTAAGCCTATTAGCGAAGAAGAAGAGATAAGGAGAGTAATACCTCCTCTAAAAGTTATAAGACGGAAATTTAAGGAAGTGCTTCTTTCTATAGATACCTATAAATTTAAGGTAGCAAGGGCGGCAGCGAATGAAGGGGTGCATATAATCAATGATATCACTGCTTTACGAAACTCTCCGAACATTGCTTCTTTAATAGAGGAGTATAAATTAGGGTGTGTTTTAATGCATATGAAAGGTAGTCCCAGAAATATGCAGATAAACCCAATATATAAAAACGTAGTAGAAGATATCATTGACTTTTTCGAAGAGCGCCTATGCTTTTGCGAGAAACAAGGTATAGAAAAATGTCAGCTTTTACTTGATCCGGGAATAGGCTTTGGTAAGCGCTTAGAGGACAATCTTAAAATTATAAATGAGCTTTATAAGCTTAAAATTTTTGGTTTACCTGTCTTTTTAGGGTTGTCCAGAAAATCTTTCATTGGTGATGTTCTTGGTGTCAAAGTAGCAGAAAAAAGGGTTTTGGGAACCGCGGTTAGTAATGCCATTGCCTATGTTAAAGGGGCTAATATTTTAAGAGTCCACGACGTAAAAGAGACTGCTCAGGCATTAAAAATTGCCTATTCTGTACTGAATAATTAGTTATTATGTTGCAACGTTTTATAAATATAAAAACTCTTTTAGAGATACTTATACTTTGGATGGTCATCTATAGGATATTTATTTCTCTTAAAGGAACGAGAGGGGTTTATCTTATAAGAGGAATTATCGTTCTCATTATAGCATTCTTTGTTTTTCAAAAGTTGGGGTTAACAGTATTAAGCTGGTTACTTACTAACTTTTTCGCCTTCTACTTAATCACTATAGTAATTATTTTTCAGCCGGAGTTAAGAGCAGGCCTCATACAGTTAGGCCAAAGGCGTATTTTCTATAAGGGGTTAAGGAAGGAAGAAGTAGAAAGGGTTTTAAGAGAAATTGTTTCTGCTGTCACAGTCCTTTCTAGGAAGAAAACAGGCGCTTTGATTGCAATTAAGAAAGATATGGGCCTTAGTGATTATATTGAAAGCGGTGTAATATTGAATGCGCAACTGAGTTCAGAGTTGCTACAAAATATATTTCATCCCTTGGCTCCCCTGCATGACGGAGGGGTAGTTATTGAAGGGGCAAAAATAGTTGCTGCTTCTTGCTTATTTCCTCACAGTGATAGCTTAGGTTTAGAAAGGACCTTAGGCATGCGGCATCGCTCGGCCATAGGGTTATCAGAACATTCCGATGCTGTAATCATCGTAGTTTCTGAAGAAAATGGGCATATCTCATTGGCTATCAATGGGCAATTAACAGGAGATTTGACACCGGATGATTTGTTAACTATTTTAAAGGGCCAAATTAGTAAAAAATAAAAACAATGAAATTTTGGAAAAAAATAAAAATAAAAGAATTAATAACCTATAATTTTTGGTTAAAGCTTGCTTCTTTGATTATTGCTATTATCGTTTGGCTTTATGTGAGTGGAGAGATAACCAAAGGTGTAAAGATTTAGATAACGCAAAGCGCATAGCGCCAAGCGCAAAGCGTAGAAAACAGAGAACAGAATTCAAAAAGAAATAAATGAAGTTAGGCGTTAATATTGATCATATTGCAACTCTGCGGCAGGCGCGCGGGACCAGCTATCCCGACCCAGTGGTTGGAGCATTGCTTTGTGAATATGCCGGTGCTAGTTCCATCGTTGCTCACTTAAGAGAAGATAGGCGTCATATACAAGAAAGAGACGTTAGCTTAATCAAAGAAGCGATAAAAATTAAATTTAACTTAGAAATGTCAATAAACAAAGCCATAGTTGATTTTGCCTTAAGGTTAGAACCTCATCAGGCGACCTTAGTTCCCGAGCGTAGGCAAGAACTGACTACCGAAGGAGGAATTGACCTTATAAAGCATTATGTTAAAGTAGAGAAAGTAGTTAAGAAGTTACAAGATAGCGGGATAGCGGTAAGTTTATTTATTGACCCTTCAAAAACACAAATTGAAAAAGCAAAAAAAATGGGCGCAGACATTGTTGAAATTAACACCGGCAAGTATTCAGAGGCAAAGACGCCTCTAATTTTAAAGAAAGAGTTAGTAAAAATAAAAGAGGCGGCTCGTTTTGCAAAAAAATTAGGATTTTTTGTTGCCGCAGGCCACGGCATTGATTATGAAAATATAAAGGAAATAGTTAAAGTAAAAGAAATAGAGGAATTAAACATCGGCCACTCGATAATTTGCCGTTCGGTGTTTGTGGGGATGGTTACGGCAGTAGAGGAGATGCTTGGATTGATAACAAGCCGCAAGCTGCAGGCTACAAGCTACAGGTAAAGAGAGACATATGAAGAAGAAAAGGTCGGTTGAAGTAAGGCGTATTATTTTTATTGCATTAATGGGTTTTTTAACGTCACTTTTTGTGGTACCCTGCAGTCTTCAAATGGCTATCGCACAAGAACAGTCAAACAAAGAAGCAATAAAGGAATGGGAACAATACTATGGAATGACAGCAGAAGAATATTGGCAGGGGCTTTATAATTTTGAAAAAGAAAGGAAAGAAAAAAGAGCAAAAGCAGATGAATTAGTAAGGAAATATTTTGGAAAAAAATATCAAGGCGTTGATGATCTAACGAGACAAGGTGTGGCGCTTCCTCAGAAATTTGTTGAAGAATTTCAATCTCTTGGCTACCAAGATTTTCCACCCAAGAAGTTTCGGATTTCACCACCACCCGTAGAGCCACCAGAATGGTTTAAAAAAGAAGTATTATCAGAATCCAAGGAAACAAGTAGTGGACAAACCCCAAGGTAAAGGAGCAGTTTAAATGATGGTAATTAGTTTACAGTTTACAGTTTACAGTTTACAGATATGATTATTGGTATCGGTATAGATATGGTTAAAATTGAAAAGATGCAAGGCGCAATTGAACGGCTTGGGGAGAATTTTTTAAATAGAGTGTTTGACAAGAAAGAATTGAAAAACATCGCCAAAGGAAAGATGTATTATCAACGCCTAGCCGCGCGTTTCGCCGCCAAAGAAGCGGTAGTAAAAGCAATTTCAAAAGAAAAGCCTTTAGCATTGAAGGACATTCTAATTCTTAACAAGGCAAACGGTGCTCCTTACTGTGAGTTTAAAAAAGATATAGGTATACAGATTTTTCTTTCTATAACCCATATAGAAGAATATGCAGTTGCTTGCGCAGTCGCACAGACGACAGATAACAGAAGTCAGAAATCAGAGATAAGAAAATAGGGGACAGAAAATCTGACCTCTGACATCTGTCTTCTGACCTCTGGTGTCTATGTAGAAGACCAATAATATGAAGTTACCTAAGCAGTTATTAAAACGTAAATCCGATACTCACAAAGGAGATTACGGCTATGTTTTCGTGCTTGGAGGTTCTCCCGGCTTAACCGGTGCGGTTTGTCTTTGTGCCCAGGCTGCATTAAGAAGTGGCGCAGGGTTAGTGCGAGTGGGGGTGCCTAAGTCTTTAAATAATATATTTGAGATTAAATTGACAGAGGTGATGAGTTTACCCTTAGAGGACATAGGAGGCGGATATCTTTCTTTAAGCTCATTTAAACAGCTCGAGACTATTTTAAGTAAAATTGATGTTATTGCCGTAGGTTGCGGTGCATCGTTAAATCCTTCTACACAAGAGCTGATTTTTAGGGTAGTAGAAGATATAGATAAACCATTAGTAATAGACGCTGATGGGATAAATGCTTTAAGCAAAGATTTAACGATTTTAGAGAAAAGAAAGACAAAGAAATTTATTTTGACTCCTCATTTAGGAGAGTTTTCGCGTTTAATAAAACTTGATGTTGAGAAAATTAAAGAAAGACGAAAAGAGCTTGTCAAAGATTTTGCTTTTCAGTATAATTTAACTCTCATTCTTAAGGGTTATAAGACGCTAGTAAGCGACGGTAAGAAACTCTTTGAGAATAATACTGGTAACCCCGGAATGGCCACAGCGGGTTCGGGAGATGTCCTTACTGGAATAATCGCCGGCCTCATAGGGCAAGGATTAGATTGTTTTGAAGCGGCAAAAATTGGAGTTTATCTACATGGTTTAGCCGGCGATTTAGCCGCAAAAGAAAAAACTCAAAATTGCCTTATTGCTTCGGATATAATAGAATATTTACCGAAGGCTATAAAAAGGATGCGGTAAAATGGTTGTAAGAATGGCTATACCTAATATTAACAATCTTAGGAAATTTTATTATAGAGATAAGCTTTCTATGCAAGAGATTGCAGAAAAGTACAAAAAGTCCCTGAATTGCATAAAATATTATATGGACAAGTATGGATTAGAGAGGAGGGATAGAAGTTTAGCAACTTATGTAAAGCTTAACAAGAAAGATCCTTTCTCTATAAAGTCTAATTTGTCTATCGAAAAGGAAAAATTGAAGCTCGCTGCTTTAATGTTATACTGGGCTGAAGGAAGAAAAGGGACAGGTAGGATCGATATTTCCAATAGCGATCCTAATGTTATTCTAGTTTTTTTGAGATTCCTAAGAGAAATTTGTGGAGTTGAAGAGAGAAAATTAGCTGTATCGTTGCAGATGTTTACCGATCAAGATCAAAGTCAATTGATGAATTTTTGGGCGAAGATTACCAATATACCGTTGAAACAATTTCATAGACCTTATGTAAGAACGGCTAGGAAAGGTAGTTATACTTATAGATCTAAATATGGAACAGTTTTAGTTGGTCTAGACAATATCAAATTAAAGAAAATTATAATGAATTGGTTAGAAGAATACAAGAAATTTCTTTTTTCTAACGCCGGCGTAGCTCAGTTGGTAGAGCAGAGGTTTTGTAAACCTAAGACCGGGGGTTCGACTCCCTTCGCCGGCTTTTAATTTTGAAATTTTTTACTGGGCAGGTTCCTGAGTGGTCAAAAGGGACAGACTGTGTAATTAACGCAGCGCCTTATTGAAAAATAAGGTGTAAAAGCGGGTGAATTCAGGGGAGCCCGATAGTATTTTCTTAAAAAGAATTAATATTGGGTAATCCTGAGCCAAGCTTCTATTGAGGTTAGTAAGGATTGTTTTTCGAAGCCTTGATAGAGGAAGGTGCAGAGACTATTCCGTAAGGAAGTACCCCAACGCTATGTTGGAGGAAGCCCCCGCCGCCTACCGCCTGCATATTAGCAGGTTATGGTGATGAGATAGTCCAAGTCCTAAGGTAACTTAGGGATACTTGAAATCTGTTGCGCTTGCGCTTCGGAGGTTCAAATCCTCCCCTGCCCACTGTTTTATGCATTTCGATATGCTTTTTCCGTAGATATGGGTTTACGGTAGGGCAAGGGCAATATTATTTGGATACGCTGATAACCCTTCGGGTTAGCTCCGCCTACGGCGGAGAGCGTATTCAAATCCTCCCCTGCCCATTGTCTTATTTAGCTTGTTAGGTTTTGCCGTAAATACAGGTTTATAGTAGGGCAAAGGTAATATTTGGATACGCTGATAACCCTTCGGGTTAGCTCCGCCTACGGCGGAGAGCGTATTCAAATCCTCCCCTGCCCACTGTTTTATAACGCGAATATTCGCGAATCAAACGCTAATTTCCGCGAATAAATTCATTTGCGACCATTTGCATTAGATTAGCGTGAATTCGCGTTTAGAAGGAGGTCGGATATGTACATGGGATTGATTTGGGGAATAATTTTTTTAATAGGTGGATTGGTTTTGATTTTCACTCATATAAAGCACCATGATTATAACCAGATTACAAATACTATAGGTGTTATAGCAATTATTTTTGCAGCAATTATCATTATTTTTAGTTTTATAAGAATAGTACCCGTGGGTACCGTAGGGGTAATTGACCTTTTTGGCCAAGTTTCGGATACAACACGTAAACCAGGCCTCAACATAGTCAATCCTTTTGCTAGATTAGAAATTATGAATGTGAAAACCGAACAAGAAACTGAATTTTTGGATGTTCCTTCTAAGGAAGGGCTTTCCATTGTTTTGGATGTTTCAATACTCTATAGGCTGAGTCCCGAGAAAGCAAGCGAGATATATAAGACTGTTGGCGTAGCCTATAGGGAAATAATTCTCATTCCTCAATTTCGTTCTGCATGCAGAGGCGTTACCGTAAATTATGAAGCAAAAGGCCTTTATACCTCAGGCAGAGAGGAAATGGCTCATAAAATTTTTACTGATTTAAAAGATATGCTTGCAGAAAGAGGAGTCATTTTAGAGAAAGTTCTTTTACGTTCAATAAAACTTCCTACTATGGTTAGCCAAGCTATTGAAGTAAAACTACGCGCAGAGCAGGAATCAGAGCAGATGAAATTTGTCCTGATGAAAGAAAAACAGGAAGCGGAACGAAAAATAATTGAAGCAGAAGGTACTGCCAAAGCTCAAGAGATAATCAATAAAACCTTAACCACTGCTTACCTGCAGCATCAAGCTATCAACGCGCAGATAAAAATGTCTGCCAACCCGAATCATACAACCGTCTATATACCGTCGGGCGACAACGGCATTCCTTTGGTGCGAGTCTTAGATGATGATTCTAAAAAAAGATAAAGTAATTGTTTTTACGTTGATTTGGCGCGGTTTATTTTTTCCTGTTTTTATTTTTGCTTCTTTGACTTAACTTCGGGGTTGACAGTGAAGCGAGTTTAGCTTCTTTGAAATTACTTACAGGCAAGCGTCAAGAGGGGCAAAGCCCTTATGAAGAGCCACAACCCTGAGAACGTTACCGTATCAGAAGATAGTGCCTGATAGAATTGTATTTATATATACGTTATCAAATTTGTAAGGAAGCGCGTAAGCGCTGTGGCTCTGCGGGCGTAGTTTCCGCCAGAGGCGAGACCTCGCCGCCCGCTTCGCCCGCGAAGCGAGGCGAGCAAAGCGGCGGGCAATGGCAGTCAATGCGCTCGGCGAAGCCGAGGGTATTGTTCGCATTGCCTGCACGGCTTACGCATAAGATAAAACATTTGTTTTCTTGATAACATTAGAAAATAGCAACACGCGGGCGTAGTTCAATGGCAGAACACTAGCCTTCCAAGCTGGATATGTCGGTTCGATCCCGATCGCCCGCTTTTAATGAGACTGTAATTTTTTAAGCGTTAGCGAGAAAAAATTACATAGTCGAATTAAACCCTTGACATCCGCCTCATTTATTTTTTTAAGGTAAATGTCAAGGGTTGATACATGATAATTCGTGTAAGATGAAAGAAAAAATATCAATACTAGGGGCAGGAAGTTGGGGAACAACGCTGGCGGTTGTTCTTTCTAAGAAGAAAGATCTCGATATTACTCTTTGGTCGCCCTTCCATGACCAAGTCAACCAGATGCTACACAGTAGAGAAAACCAAACTTTTCTTCCTTCCATAACTATACCGCAAAATGTAAAAATCAGTTCCGACTTACCAAATGCATTAGCAAAAGATATTATCGTCATTGCTATACCTGTAGAATACTTAAGAGGTGTTTTAAGGAAAATAAAAATTAGCGGTACTGATTTGAGGAATAAACTTTTTTTAAGTGTTATAAAGGGGATAGAGATAAAGAGTTTAAAGAGGCCAAGCACAATAATAGGGGAAGAGCTTGGCCTGAAGAGCAAAGACATCACAGTTCTTTCAGGCCCAACTATCGCCAGAGAAGTTGCCAATGGTATTCCTACGGTCGCGACTGTTGCCTCTAGGGCGCGAGCTAAAGTGATAACAATTCAAAAACTATTTAAAGATACAAACCTAAGGGTTTATATCCATAATGATGTAGCTGGTATTGAGACCGCAGGAGCTTTAAAAAATATCATTGCCATTGCTTGCGGTATCTCTGATGGCCTGGGTTTTGGAACCAATACGAAATCAGCAGTAATTTGCAGGGGCTTAAAAGAAATGATACGGTTCGCCAAAAAGTTTAAAATTAAAGAAGATGCTTTCTTGGGTATTAGCGGAATAGGGGATTTGTGCACAACCTGTTTTTCTCAATTCTCTAGGAATAGGTTTGTGGGTGAAGAGGTCGGCAAAGGCAAACCCTTAGCAGAAACATTGAAAGAGATGAAAATGGTGGCAGAAGGGGTTACAACCGTTAAGTCTGTTTATAATTTGAGTAAAAAATATAAAATAGATATGCCTATCACAAAAGAAATCTACGCTATTTTATATCAAAATAAACCGCCCCTCAAGGCTGTAAAAGATTTAATGTCAAGGCCGCTTAAGGCGGAGTAAAACAATTGATACATCCTGCAGGCACAGTATTTAAAATTACGCACTTAAGATAATTATACAACAAAAAGGAGGTTGAGTATGAAGAGAGTGGTTTTGTTTAGTATATGCTTGGCTCTCGCGATGTTAAATGTAGGTTGCCAAAATACAAAGACAAGGGTTGTTGAGGGCGCTGTTATAGGCGGCCTATTGGGCGGAGCGGCCGGCGGAATTATAGGCCATCAAAGCGGCCACGGAGGAGAAGGCGCTGGTATAGGAGTAGCCGCAGGAGCTATTACCGGAGCGATAGTCGGTAGTCAGATTAAGAAACCAGAAGTTCAAACACAAGAGCAGACACAAATACAGGAGACTAAAGTTACCGAACAATCAAAAACAGATGAATTTAAGCCATTGTCCATGCAGCAGATAGTCGAACTTAAAAAGCAGGGGTTTTCAGATGAAGAAATTATCAAGAAAATAAAAGCCACAAATTCAAAATTTAGCCTTACGAAAGACGGCATTGATTATTTAAAACAACAAGGAATAAGTCAGAGAATTATAGAGGCGATGCAGGGTAAATAATAGCGGATTATTCATGTTACCCCGTCCCGGCGTAACGTCGGGACGGGGTTTTTATTTATTGAGTAGTTAGCGCATAAGTGATAAAATAATAAAAATGTTAACAAAATTTAAAATATTGAATGTAAATATAGTTTGGCAGGTTTTACAAAAGAATTTTTCGCAACATTATAAAGAATTATTGAGCTTCAAATTTCACCTCTTAAATCCAGTATTTTGGTTATTTTTTCTTATACTTTTTTTGATAACGTTAAGATTTTGGGCTACGAGAAAAGCATTTTCTTTCTGCACGATAATAGCAGTAATTTTATTGGCCTGCACGAAAGTTGAAAGTTCTATAGTGAGTTTTTTTGCTCATGCCGGAGAAAAATTTGATCCCTTTTTGATAAGGATAGGTTTCATAACTATTCTTATGCTAGTCTTACTCTATTACTTTTTCATAAAAGGAGAAGATTAACAATTTGTATTAGTGTTTATAATTGATACATTCACGGCCGCTTCCCGATGATATCGGGATTTCGCTTAATATCGTATTAAGGTGCTCAAAAAACCGTACCCTTTAGGGCGAGGATAAAAAGTATCGCTCAGTATTCCTTTGGTTTCTCTCAAGGTCGCTTGAGTACATCGAAATACAACCCTGAGGACATTCGACTGAGCTCAGTCTAAGTCCAAACCTTGATCTTCTCGCCGCCGCCAGAGGACAGATGCGCCTGGGGCGCAAAAGGCAAGTCTGCCCAGGCATGATAGGTTGGAGAAAGTCGAACGGATTGACTTATTTTTCAATATACGTTATAGTTAATTAACCGATAAAAAGAAAAAAGAAGGAGGTATTATGATTAGACGAAATGGATTTTCAATTTTTTTTCTCGCAGGCTTATTGCTACTTTTTTCAAAGGCAAGTTATGCGCAAACCGCGGCAGAGGAAAATAAAGACATACCCATGCCTAAAAATAATGCACAACAGGTAATTGATAAAAAAATAGAAGATGAAAAGAAAATAGAAGCTGAGAAAAAAGAGGGAGTTGATCAAGAAAAGAAAGAAGATGAAAGTAGGGATGAGAACAAAAACGCTAACGAAAATACAGCAGAAGACACAGAAGAAGAAGATGACTGGGGTGATAATATTTGGGATCAGAAGAAGGCAGGAGATAGAAGTGGTTGGCGTAGCCAAGAGGACCACATCCAAAGTGGTTTAGGTTCCGAAGATATGCTACGATATTAGACGTAATCACCTTGCTTTACATTTAGCCACGCATCAACAGTTAATTTATCCCGACAGCAATTGCCGATGTCCCCCGACATTTTTCGGGGTTATCGGGATTTAGCTGAATGATACATTTAGGTGTTTAAAGAACCATCCCGACACAGATATCGGGATGGATACAAAGCGTGGTCGGCCTGTGTGCAGCCTGCCTATCGGTAGGCAGGGCGGGGATTTTCCCGACGAAATAATCGAGACAAGCTGCTGTGTGCGTAGTCCACCAGGACACCCTGTTGGGTAGCGGATATAGGAAATCGCCCCGACTTTTCGAGACGGAGCTTCATTCTCAGACCGACCATCCCCGGGCTTTACAGGCTGGGTCAAATCAAATTTTTATTATAAAAAAACACAACATATAGAAATATCCCCTAATCGCAATCAAATTTGCGTCTATATATTGTGCAAACCAGTGTTCAGGCGCTGATATGACCCAATCTGTTTAGCCCGTGGAGTGGATTCATTATTGTGGTAATTTGCTTTATGCGTTGATGAACAGCACTATGAAGACAAAGATAATTTTATTATTGATGATTGCTTTGCTTTATCAAAGTTTTGTTTTGGCTAAAGAGAAAGTCAGCACAGAAGAAAGAATAATTGGGTCTACTTTTAAAGGATTAGCTAAGGCGTTTGCCGCCGTCGCAGATATTAAAAAAATAAAAGAGTATAATATTAATAAATTGAAAAAGATGAATGATAGCAAATTCAAAGCGCGCCAACCTAAGATTTACGAAGCGATAAAAGACCTGCCGCAACATATTAAAACTACTTATGGGGTTAAAGAGGATATGACCAAAGAGCAGGTTATTAAGAATATAGAATCTTTAGATAAACAAAAAATATATGCAATAATCGATTCTGTTCCTGACCCGCTTATAACAAGACTTTTCAAGGATTACCTGCGTAAATTAGGGCAGGATATAAAAAACAGTAATATGGTTGAGCAGGTCCAAGAGAGTTGGAATAAGATTATAAGAAAGGCTCAAAAGAAATAATATTTGTTCAATCTAGCTATAGCGCCTCAAAATCTCCCTTTACAGCCCCCAAAAACCCAAGTATAATAAGTAAAAATCAGGGATTTTGGTGATATTTTGAATTTAGGGTAAGGATTTTATGTAAGGCATCTCGGATGCGTATCCTTGATGCCGAAAAAAATCAAGGAATAACCCTATATATATTGGCATTTTTTTCGGGGGATAGCGCAGTCCGGCTTAGCGCACTTGAATGGGGTTCAAGGGGCCGAGAGTTCAAATCTCTCTCCCCCGACTGATTATTTGTTATTTGAGAAGGGCGAGGAGTAGAGATTGCTCATCATAGCCTTAAAGGCCTAATACATTATTTGGATGCAATGACAGGCCTTCGGCCTAACTCCGACATTAGTCGGAGATTACATACAAATCTCTCTCCCCCGACTTTGAATTTTATATGAGAGCGGGTTCCTGACACACTAAAATATTTGATTTAGGTGGTCATTACTTGCCGCTCGCCATCAAGTATAACATAAGTTAATAATTGGTAATTTAACATACAAAAGGAGGTAAAGAATGGAAAAATATGGTGGTTCTGAAAAAAGAAAATATCAACGGGCAAATGCTAATTTTGTAGTTAGTTACCGCCTTAAGGATTTTCCCGATAGTTACGATTTAAGCCAGACAAAAAATATAGGCCAGGGTGGGTTGCTTCTTACTACTAATAAAAAGTTTGATAAAGGTACGCAGCTGGCCATGACTATAAGATTTCCTTTTGTTAATCAAAGGATAGAGGTTACGGGAGAGGTTATGGATTCAAAGGAAATAGTAAAAGGTTTAATCTATGAAACGAGGATTATGTTTATAGATTTACCGCAGGACTTTTTCCAACAGCTAGGTGATTTTATAAAGGAGTTATTGAGCAAATGGTCAAAAAAATAGGTATTATTGGACTAGGTAATGTGGGGGAAGCGACTATTCGTTCCTTGAAGAACTCTGCCTCTTTGCTTAATCATAGAGCTTCTTTGAGGGTAGAAATCAAGGGTTTGTGTGATTCAAGAAAGCAAAAACAAAAATTAGCTTCAAGGTATTCATTGCCCTTTACTACGGATGCCTCTAAACTTATCAACGACCCCGATATTGATATAATTGTAGAATTAATCGGAGGCATAGAACCTGCTTATACATATATAAAAGAATCTTTAAGGAGAGGTAAAAATATTGTAACCGCCAATAAAGCTCTTCTGGCTTTGCATGGAAGAGATATTTTTAGTTTAGCAAAAAGTAAAGGAAAGGCAATTGGTTTTGAGGCTTCTGTATGCGCGGCAATTCCGCTTATAAAAAGTATTTCTGAAGGGTTGGTTGGCTGTGAAGTAAAAAAAATATACGGAATTCTTAACGGAACCACCAATTATATTCTCCATAGGATGAGTAAGGAAAAAATGGAGTTTTCTTATGCGCTTCGCGAAGCACAAAAGAAAGGATTAGCAGAAAAAAATCCTTATTTAGATATAGAAGGCATAGACACCCTTAATAAATTATGCATCTTAAGTTATCTTTGTTTCGGTGTATGGCCATCCTTAAAGAAGGCATATGCCGAAGGAATTTCTAAAATTAATACCCTAGACATTTTATATGCCCAAGAACTAAACTACCGTATCAAACTTTTAGCTATTGCAAAAAAGCAAAACAATACTCTTGATTTAAGAGTTCACCCGACATTAATACCGATGGGGCATCCGCTCTCTGAGGTATCTGCTGCCTACAATGCAGTATATCTTGATACGCAACCTGCCGGAGATTTACTTTTTTATGGACAAGGTGCCGGAGGGCTGCCTACTTCTGCTGCGGTTATTTCTGACATCGTGAGTATTTCTTCAAACCAAAAGTGCCTTTTACGCAAAGAGGAGAATATAAAACTTAAAAATATCAAAGATATCCAAGAGCGCTATTATATACGCTTTATGGCGCACGATAGGCCCGGGGTGCTAGCGAAGGTTTCAAAAATCCTTGCTTCTTTAAATATAAGCATTGCTTCCGTTACACAAAAAGAAAGGCAGAGAAGAAAATTTGTCCCCATTATCATGCTTACCCACGAGGCAAAAGAAAATAACATAAGGAAAGCCTTGTCAAGGATAGATGAACTTCCGGTAATCAAAAGCCCTTCACAGATAATAAGGATAGAAGACCTATGAGTCCATACCAAGGTGTGATTAGCCGTTACAGGCGATATCTACCTGTAACCCAAAAAACACCTATCGTTACTCTTTTGGAGGGTGACACTCCTTTAATATATTCACCAAAGATATCTCTTTATCTTGGCAAAAGCTTTAAAGTATACCTAAAATACGAAGGGCTTAACCCCACAGGGTCATTTAAGGATAGAGGAATGACTATGGCTATCTCTAAAGCAAAAGAGGAAGGCCAAAAAGCTGTTATTTGCGCTTCCACCGGAAATACCTCTGCTTCTGCCGCTGCTTATGCCAGCCGGGCAGATTTAAAATGTATTGTAATTATACCAGAAGGTGCTATAGCTTTAGGCAAATTAGCTCAAAGCTTAATTCATAATGCGACAGTTATTGCCATAAAAGGAAATTTCGATGACGCTTTGAATATAGTGAGAGAAATTTCTGCTAATTACCCGGTGCAGTTAGTAAATTCTATCAATCCCTATCGTATTGAAGGCCAAAAAACCGCCTCCTTTGAAATTTGCGATTACTTAGGCCAAGCTCCGCATTTTCACTCTCTTCCTGTAGGTAATGCCGGAAATATTACCGCCTACTGGAAAGGCTATAAAGAGTATTATGCGTATAAAAAGATAAACTGTCTTCCTTCTATGTTAGGTTTTCAGGCAAAAGGCGCAGCCCCCATTGTTCGTGGCCGCCCTATAACCAAACCTAAAACTATCGCAACCGCAATAAAAATTGGTAATCCTGCAAGTTGGCAAAAGGCTCTCCAAGCCAAAGAAGAATCAGGTGGTTTAATTGACGCGGTAAGCGACAAAGAGATAATTTACGCCTATAAATTTTTAGCGAAAGAGGAAGGAATATTTGTTGAACCGGCTTCCGCAGCATCCATAGCCGGTTTGTTTATGCTAAAACGAAGTGGTTTTTTTGGGAAGATTAAAAACAAAGAGACAATTATCGCTTGTACTCTTACCGGTCATGGCCTTAAAGACCCACAACTTGCCATAAAAAGCATAAAAAATCCGCCTATCGTCGCAGCCAAATTAGAAGCTGTCCTTAAAGTGGCCGGAATTTAATTAATTATTGTTGTTTTATGATTACACAGATTAAAGATGCGATTACACCGATTAAAAAATCTGTGTAATCAATTTTTGAATCAGTGTAATCAGTATTTAAGATGTATCCAATCTCCGACGTAAAGTCGGAGTTGCCCGAAGGGCACTTATTGGATCCATCGTTGGAATCGATAGAGAATATAACGCTTAGCGTAGGCTTAAGCAAGGTAGCTCATAAAAGCCATTGAAGGTTAAGAGATGTATCCAATCTCCGACGTAAAGTCGGAGTTGCCCGAAGGGCATTTATTGGATCCATCGATGGTATTGACCAGAAATATAACGTTTTGCGTAAACTTAAGCAAAGCGGTTCGTAAAAGCCATTGAAGGTTAAGAGATGAAAGGATTTTATCAGAGAGTTTGTACTATTTTAGAAGAAGTAGTTCGTAAAGACTACAGCATGGAATTAGAACCGCCTCTTTGGGAATTACCCTCTAAACAGGAATTTGGCGACCTTTCCTCTATGGCAGCTCTAAAGATTGCCTCTAAAGTTAAAGGCGATGCTTTAGAAATCGCTACTAACCTCAAAACCTCATTAGAAAAAGTTATTAAAGAAGATACAGAAAAAATTGAGATTCTTAAGCCCGGTTTTGTGAATATATTTATTTCGAAAAGAGAGCTTATAAATTCTTTAAACGAAATACTCGTAAATAAAGAAAGTTTCTTTCGCAATAAATTAAAGAATAAAGTTCTTCTAGAGTTTCTAAGCGCAAACCCTACTGGGCCTTTATCTATTGCCCATGGCAGGCAGGCAATAGTAGGAGATGCTATCGCTAATATTTTAGAGTTCTTTGGCGACGTTGTTACTAGGGAATATTATGTCAATGACGCCGGTAAGCAAATAGATCTTTTTATTGAATCGGTACAGGCACGCATAAAAGAACTAAAAGGGGAGCAGTTTGCAATACCAGAGGGAGGATATCAAGGCGAATACATAAAAGAAATCGCGCGAGAATATATTAAAGAAAAACCTAAGGATATAGGTAAATTTGTTCTTGCGTATGTACTTACATGGATTAAGAAAGACCTCGCTTCTTTAGGCATAGACTTTGATAGTTGGATAAGCCAGCAGAAGATTATTGATGATAAAAAGATTGAAAAAGCAATTAAGGCATTACAGGATAAAGATTTAATTTATGAAAAAGAAGGCGCACTTTGGTTTTCTTCCACTAAATTCGGCGACGATAAAGATAGAGTTGTAAAGAAAAAAGATGGCGAACTTACTTATTTTGCTTCCGATATCGCTTATCATAAAGATAAAGCTGAACGCGGTTTTAAGAGGTTGATAAATCTTTGGGGGCCGGATCATCATGGCTATATTGAAAGGGTAAAATCAGCCATAGACGCGCTTGGGTATGATAAAAATATTTTAAAAGTCATAATTATTCAGCTGGTTACTCTCAAGACAAAAGAAAAGATGTCTAAGAGAAAAGGCACGGCGATTTTAATTTCCGATTTAATTACGGAATTAGGCAAAGACACGACGAGATTTTATTATCTTACAAGGAAGAATTCTTCTCATCTTGAATTTGATATTGACCTTGCTAGGGCAGCATCGTTTGATAACCCTTTATATTATATCCAATATTGTTGTGCGCGTATTGAAAGTATTTTCGCTAAAGCAAATAAAAATGAGTTTAACCTAAAATATAGCCAATTTCTAAAAAGCCAAGAGGAATTAAGCTTACTTCGCGTACTACTACAATTTTCATATGCTTTAGAGAAAGCTTATTATACCCTTGAACCGGTTTTTATTATTGAATACTTAAAGAATTTAGCAGCAGCGTTTCATAAGTTTTATGAAACAACCAGAGTAATAGGCGAAGAAGAAAATGTAGCTTGCGCCAGGCTAAATCTACTTGAGACAACAAAAATAGTTCTACATTGTGCGCTAAATTTATTAGGAATTATGCCGGTAAAAAAAATGTGAACCGCAGATAAGCACAGATAAAGATTACTGATTATCGCAGATGGAGATAAACCTCTTGTTTTTTATTTCAGGGGGTTTAAAATAAAATAAATGCATAGAAGAATATTCTTTTTTTTCTTAACCTTAGCCTCAACCTTAACTTTTCTTGTCTACCCCGAAACCATCAAGCTCAAAAACGGCAAAACCGTAGAAGCAAAAATAATTGAAAAGACTGACGAAACTATAAAAATAGATATTAGCGGAGTAATTATAACCTATTATCTCAATGAGATTGAAAGTATTGACGGTAAATTCATCTTTATCCAGAAAGATACTACTTCATCTTCTGCGTCAGCCTCTGCAAGAACCCCTAAAGAAATATTTGCTGATTTAAGCCCGGCCATTGTCTACATTGTAAATAAAACTGTTACAGGCGAAGAAATGCTTGGTAGTGGATTTATCGTTGACAAAGACGGTGTAATTGTTACTAACTTCCATGTGATGCGGGGCGCAAAAGAGGTGGTAGTAAAGCTTAAGGACGGGAAAGTATATCCTGTAACCGGTATAATCCACTACGACCCTAATTTAGATACCTGTATATTAAAAATCAATGCTAATAATCTTCCCACCATATCCATAGGTGATTCAAACACAATAGTTATAGGTGAAACCATTTATAATATTGGTACTCCCTTAGGTTTAGAATATTCCTTTTCTAGTGGCATAGTTTCTGGAAAACGAGATTTAAGCAATATAAAATATTTACAATTTACTGCTCCCGCCTCTCCTGGTAATAGTGGCGGTCCTCTTATCAACCCTCAAGGTCAAGCAATAGGTATTGTCACCTTCCTGATACAAGGCGGTCAAAACCTTAACTTTGCCCTTGCCATTAATGAAATTAAACCATTTATGACAAACCAAATAAAAACGACCTTCCAAGAATTTGTAGAAAAGGTGAGTCAGGCAGGTTTCTATTTTGTCCAAGGAGGTGATTGTCTCTTCGGGGGTGATTATAATCAAGCTATAGAAAATTATGAGAAAGCTATACAAATAGATCCTAACTACGTCGAAGCTTATAACAATCTCGGTTACAGTTACCGTAGTATAGGAAAATATAAGCAAGCCATCACATACTATCAGAAAGCCATCCAAATAAAACCTAATTTTATTCCAGCTTATGCAAATCTTGGCGCACTTTATAACCAATTAAATGAATATCAAAACGCTAAGGATTATTTGACAAAAGGTGTACAGATAGATCCTGATTTTGCCGAATTATACAATAATCTCGGATATACTTATCAACTTCTAAATCAACACCAACAAGCTATGGGTTATTTTAAAAAGGCTATTCAAATCGATCCTGCTCTTGGCAGCGCTTACCATAATCTTGCCAGTTCTTATGTTGAATTAGGCAATTACGAAGACGCCATAATTAATTTTAAAAAAGCGATCGAATTAAACCCCAATGATCCTGTGATTTATTCTAGCCTTGGATTTGTATATAATTCTTTGAACAAATACCAAGAAGCCAAAAGATATTTATTAAAAGCAAAAGAATTATTTCAGCAGTTAGGAGATAATAGATACCTGGAAGCTATAGATAAATATTTGCAGGCGATAGAAGAAAAAATCAAAAAACTCCCTTAAATAAATTTTATCTGTGTAATCGTGTTTTAATCAGTGTAATCTTTATTTAATATGAAAAGAAAACTCTGGAAAATAAAAGAGTTAACTCCCCAAGCCCAAGAGCTAGGCAAAAGATATAATATCTCTACATATCTAGCCCAAATTCTTCTTAACCGTGGTATAGAAGAAGCTAGTTTCAAGTCATTTCTTAACCACGATCTTTCAAGCCTATACTCATCGTATCTACTTCCTGATATTGAAAGGGCAGTAAAAAGAATTAAGTTAGCAGTCAGTAGGAAAGAGAGGATTCTAGTTGTTGGGGATTATGATGTTGATGGAATTACATCGCTAGCAATTTTTTATGAGTTCATAAAAGAATTTTCTGATACATTTTCTTTTTATATTCCGCACCGCGTTAAAGAAGGGTATGGTTTAAATACTGAAGCGATAGAAAAGGCAAAAAAGGAAAATAGAAGTTTAATCATTGCTTTTGACTGCGGGACCAATTCTTTTGAAGAGATAAATTTAGCCAAAAATTATGGGATAGATATAGTTGTTATTGATCACCATCATCCTAAAGATAATTTAAATAACCCTTTTGCCTTCATCAATCCCAAAAGAAAAGATTCAGCTTACCCGTTCTCTGACTTAAGTAGCGCTGCATTATCTTTTAAGCTCCTGCAAGCATTAAAAGAAGATATGTGTTTTGAGGTATTAGATTTAGTGGCATTATCTTTGGTTTGCGACGTTGTTCCCCTAAAAGGTGAAAATAGAGTTTTATTAAAAGAAGGGCTAAGGCAGCTGCGAAAAACCACTCGCCCTGCAATAAAAGCCCTTTGTAAGATAAGCAAAATAAAACAGGAAAATATAGATAATTTTCATATAGGCTATATTCTTGGCCCGAGAATCAACGCTTCGGGAAGAGTGGCGTCGGCAAAAGATGCTTTAGAAATTTTCTTAACCGAAGATAAAGAAAAAATTTTAGATATCGCTTCAAAACTACATGAGTATAACCAAATGAGGAAAGGTATTGAAACGGATATTTTAAAAGAGGCGGAAGAAAGGTTAAGTTTTAACGTAGTAAATGATTACGCCATTGTGGTTAGCGGCGATGGCTGGCATTCGGGAGTTTTAGGTATTGTCGCTGCGCGCTTAGTAGATAAATACTACAGGCCTTCTTTTGTAATTTCTTTTGACCAAAATTTAGGCAAAGGCTCAGGTAGGTCTATCCATAGTGTTCACCTTATGGAGGTTTTAGATAAATGCGCCGGCCCTTTATGCAGCTATGGCGGGCACAGAAAAGCCGCTGGCATAGAAATTGCCAGAGAAGATTTAGATGGTTTTAAAGAAAGATTAAATACGTATATAAAAGAGAATATTAAATCTACTGATTTGGTTCCGGTGCTCGATATAGATTTAAAAATGAGTTTTGAAGATATAAGCGTGGAGTTTATCGGGGAACTAGAGAGTTTAGAGCCTTTTGGCGAAGAAAATCCCAGAGTTCTATTTGCAAGCCTCGGTATTTTAAAAAAAAGCCCGCCTAAAAAAATAAGCAATGGTTACTCTGTGTGGCTTACTGACAATAAGAAAACCTTTGAGGGTATTATTTACGATAGGGATATATTAGATGTTATTGAGTTTGGGGATAGCTTAGATATAGTGTATTCTTTAGAAAAGAATAACTATCACAATATTCCCAAGTTAGTTATTAGGGACGCGCGGCTGGCGGGAAACAAAAGTTGACTTTCCGCTTTTAATACACCTAGTACAGATAAGTATTCTTTTAACTTTACCGTTTGTAATTATTCTTCTTTTTTGAAGGTTAGGAATAAATCTTCTTTTTGATATTCCCGTAGTTTTCTTTCCCACGCCTCCCTTAGCCTTAGCAAGGCCACGCCTTGTAATGGAGGAACCAGTTACTGCCTTTTTGTGACAAATTTCGCAGTGCCTACTCATTTTTACTCCCTGTATCTCTTATATAAATATAATTAGGTATACCTAATATCTGCAGGAAAGACTAATATACTTGTAAATTAGTGCTTGTCAAGGGAAAAGTGCTAAAGATAAGTGCTAAAGATAGGCTAAAAAGGGCCTAAGATAGCCTTTTAAATGCATAGCGCATAGCGTAAGAATTATTTACCGCTATCTGCCTGCCAGGTGGGTGCGTCATGCGCTAGCGTTTTTTAGGTTGACCTTGAAATTTTTAGAAATATGTGGTATACCATAACTGAAAACAAAAAGTTCTTTAAAAGCTAAGCCTATATTGAAAAAGGCAAACCCCGATGAAAGTCGGGGGGCGCAAAGCTCTAAGAGCCTAAAGCCTGTGCAAGGCTATGGTAGTCAGCTGCCGGTATAGTTAAGATTTGTAATTAAAACCCATAGTCAATAAGGCTATGGGTTTTTTGTTTAATGCACAGATGGTCACAGATAAACACCACAGATAAGCACAAGATATTATCCGTGTTAATCTGTGGTCTGCATCTGTGCTAATCTGTGTATCGAAAGGAGGTGCGTTATGTTAAAGAGAACCGTGGTGTTGATGATTGTGGCATTGGTGGTTTGTTCAGTAACAAGCGTGTATGCCGAAGATAAGAATGCGCTTACGAAACTAGGCAGGGGTTTATCGAATGCAGTTACCGGTGTAGTTGAAATTCCTAAACAGATTTACCTAGTTTCTAAAGAACGCGAACCGGTTTCTGGTATTACCTATGGTACTGCAAAAGGTATTTGCTATGGGCTTTTACGCACAGGAGCAGGCGTTTATGATTCTTTAGCGTTTGCATTTCCTCCTTATGATAAGCCTATTTTAGAGCCAGAATATGTATTTGAGGGTTGGGGGGCAGAGCAGAAGTAACCCTTGAATTTCAAGAAAATTACCTTCGGTAATAACTATTTAGGTTATTTTCAGTGGTTAGGAAAGTTTTATACTTTCCTATACCATAAAAAAGAATTGGGGTGTGATCTAAACATTACACCCTTTTTCTTATTTATATTTGATTACACAGATTAGGGAAGAGATTACACCGATTGAGGATTTAATAATCTGTGTAATCATTCTTGAATCCGTGTAATCATTTTTATATGTTATATTTCCTGCCTCAACTGTTTTTCCGCATCCACCACATCGCGATTTATTCGATTTAAGCAATTTATTATTTTGTTTCTAAAACCATCGTTGATAGCTTTTGAGGTTTGCATTTCCCTGAGCACCTGGATGCTCATTCTAAAATATCTTACAATTTCACCTTCGTCGACATCGCAAAATTTACTCAGTTTATTAAAACTTGTGCCTGCAAACCAAGCGCAGGCAGCTTCACTTAAATTAAAGTAAAATTTCTTACTTAAGGGAAAAATATGAAACATTCTTTCCTGTTTATGGACATTTGCGATAAATTTGTTTAGTTCATTCTTTAGCTTTTTTATTTTTTTATTCAGCTTTGGATTACGTTCGCCTTTGCGTGGCTCATAGGTGAGCGCATTTATTACAATAAACAAGCTTTCCGCATCTAATCCGTCAAGATAGCCATTATCAAAAAGTTCTCCTACCTGTAACTCAAAACTATACACCTTAGAAGCTAAGCTTGCTTTCGTGCTTATCCCGCCATCTATAATATAATCTAAGTTTTTAAGCAGAGAAATTTTTCTCTTTAGAAGCCCAAGGACCTCTTTTTTCTCTAAGGCATTTGCCTGATGAAAATGAAACGATTGAGGATAAATATCATAAATTCTATCGCCCATTATTCTGTAGAGGTTTAAAATTGTAGCATAACAGGAGTTAAGTTGGCTTTGTATAGGTTCGTAATTACCGTAGATTATATCTTCTAGCGAAACTGCATCTATATGGTAGGGGTTTACTTTCAGTATCACATTGCCTTCTTTGTCAATGCCGCGCCTTCCTGCGCGCCCGGCCATCTGATAAAAATCTCGCGTTTTTAAATAACCATGGTATCTTCCATAAAATTTGCTTAAAGTATCAAAGACGACAGTTCTGGCCGGCATATTTACCCCAAGAGCAAAAGTTTCCGTGGTAAAGATAAATTTTATTAAACCGGTAGTAAAGAGTTGTTCAATGATTTCTTTCAAGGTAGGTAGCAACCCCGCATGATGATAGGCAATACCTCTTTTTATGAGCGGATAGAGATAGCTGATATGGGCAGAAGAGGAGATATTGAACTTTTGGATGAGTTCATCAAATTTTTGAATAATAAATTTTTCTTCATCAAATTTAAGGAAATTAACATGAGATATTTCTTGAGCTAAGTCTTCGCAGCGCCTGCGTGAAAAAGAAAAATAGAGGCAGGAAAGGGCATTGTTTCTTTTTAAATAGTCTATTAGTGTCGTCATTCTATTGGTTCTGAACTGAAGATATTGTTTTCCAGGATAGTATTCTTTTAATTTCTCTTTTAAATAACCGGAATGTTTTAATTCCTTTAGATTTGTAAATAAATCATTATTACATTGGAAGAAAAAATGTAATGGCACCGGCCTCGTTTTTTCTATCACTGCCTTTAGGGGAAACTTGTGAACTTTTTTAAACCACTCCACAAATTCTTCAATATTAGGGATAGTGGCACTGAGGGCAAGCATTTTCATATGCGAGGGCAGTAATATTATTGCTTCTTCCCAGACTGTGCCTCTTTCAATATCATCGAGAAAATGTATTTCATCAAAGATCAGCCACTCTCTATTTTCAAATTCCTTGGGATCGACTAAAATAGCATTACGAAATATCTCCGTAGTCATGATCAAAATTGGAGCATCTCGGTTAATGCTTACATCCCCGGTCAAAATACCTACTTGTTGGGGGTATTTTTTAGAAAAATCTCGAAATTTTTGGTTAGAAAGTGCTTTTATTGGGGCAGTATAAATTACACCTTTTTTATTTTTTATGCAATCTTCAATAATATATTCAGCAATAAGGGTTTTGCCCGCTCCAGTAGGCGCGCTCACTATTACTGAGTTACCGCTACGCGCGTAACTAATTGCTTCTTCCTGAAATTTGTCTAATTGGAAATTTTCCATAATAAAATTAGATTGAGGTTAAGATAGATTTTTTAACTTTAGCTTAAAATTCCCACATTATTATACCAGAAATAACCAAATAAGTACCGGTAAAATAGAAATGCAAAAGTTAATTATAAGCTATAGCTACAAGATAGAAATTACGATGAATATTAGTTAGTGTCTATATCAAAATAATCTTGCAACGAAAGTTTGAAGCGATACAAGATGTTCAAGAGAAAATCAAAACTATCCCGATACGATTCCCGATGTCGCTTTAACTGAACATTATCGCTCATCGGGATTTCGCTTTATAAAATTATTTTAAGGTACTCAAAAAACCATATATTTAAAGCCCAAGGCGCGAGCGTGGTCGGCCTGCCTGCCGGCAGGCAGGGATTTTCCCGACGAAATAGTCGGGACAAGCTGCTCCACACGCAGCGTCTGTGAGAAACCACGGGCTTTAGCCCGTGGAGCTTTATTTTCAGACCGACCATCCCCGGGGCTTTAGCCCGAGGGTAGTAAAGGGCTGCGAAGCAAAGCCAGTATTAGTTGGCTGAGCGAGGGTATTTGTAACACAATCTGGTTATAGCCAGATTGTGCAGAGGTCTGAAACCACGGGCTTTTAGCCCGGGGAGTGGATTCATTCACAATTAACGCATAGCGTAAAGCCAACCATTGCTGCATAAAACTTTTTAAAGAAGATGAAAACTGCCGAGGGCGGGAGTTGTATGTGCTCTCTGACGATAGTCAGAGTTTTCCAAGAACATAGCGCATCCAACACTACTGATGCATAGTATAAAGCTATTCATTTGTGCGTAAACTTTTCAAAAAATATAAAGACTGCCCCTGGTCTAAGGAATACCCAAAAGGCAATTTGTCAATTAACTTACCATCTTTCAGATTGCTACAATAATAATTCCTCGTCAACGAAATAAAAAACTCGGCAGTGCGGCATGCCGAGCTTCTCGAAGGTGTGCCTTAAGAATCGATAAGTAAAATTTTTGATGCGGTGAAATTTATTTAGAAAGAATAGGAGAATATGATGTTTTTATAAATCATCTATCATAATGTGGCCCGATGTATTGCACCAAAAGAACCTCCCCTGTTACCGCGTCTATCTTAACTAAATAATGCTCTCCTTCATTTTTCGCTAGCCACACTAAACGATACTCTGCGAATTCATAAAGCGGGTCAAATAAATCTGGAATAAAATTGTTGTTAAACGAAATTAATTCTGGCTGGATACAAAGCTCTATTTTACCTATTGTAGTTTTTTCAACAGCATTTGGAGGATAATAAACTTCAGCCGTTCTTGTTTCTTGTGAGAAGGGTGAAAACTTCCCCTTTAACGTCTTCTCAGCTATTTTCTTTGCTTCTTCTTCAGAAATCAGAGGCCTTGTAGGGATTTCTTCGGTTGGCAGAGGATACATACTGTTTTGAATCTGGAAACAATTTTCGCAGCCGTAATCATACTTACCAAATAAGTGCACCGTAAAATTCCGGTTATAATAAAAACTATCGCTCTCTTTTAAAGGTACGCCTTTATATTGTGAGCCAGCAGAATAAACATAGAGAGTGTTTTGCCCGCTAAATGACAAATTCTCAATAACATCTTCGGAAATCTTAAAATACTCCTTGCTTTTTCTTAGGTATTCCTTCATGGCCCTCTCTCTTGTCTCAATCACTTCATTGCGGAATTCCTCAGGAATCCAATCAATATGAAACTCATTCTTTCTGACCCCTTTCATTACCATCGCGGATTCTAAAAACCCCTTGTATTCAAACTCAAATTTAACAAGGAAAGCCCTTCCGGAAGTCCCGCCAATCGCATTCCACCAAGATATCCAAGGCCTACCTTCTCCGCTCCCATATGGGTCTATATTTTCCGAAGAGACAGCGTAAACAGTAATATTATTCGAGGATTGAGAAACCCTAATATTTCCCAAAGAAATTCTAAAATCCCGCTTCTCTTCCGGAGTTAGTTTTTTAAATTTGAGTTTCGGGGGATAGTTTTTTAACGGGGTGTTTATATAATATTGCACATGGGATATTTCTTTCTGTACGTTATATTCTCCGTAATTATCAGGATTGCCAAACAAGTACTTTCTGTTAATGTTTCGATTTGAAGACAACTCCGACAATTTCTTGTAATAAGATAGGGCGGGATCGTAATCATTAAGTGCGGTCAGTAATCTGCAAAGAGAATAAAAATATAAAATTTGCTGAGAGACATAGCTTTCTTGAGCCCCGAAAGTCTCAATAGTTTTAAGGCAGCTATTAAGAGCTTTTCGGTATTCACTCTTATAGGAATAAGCCCTTGTCAATAAATAGAGGGCTTCATAATAATTGGGCTTAATTTCCAACGATTTTAAAGCAGCTTCGATTGCCTCCGGATATTGTTGTTTAAAGAAATACCCTTCTCCCAATAAGCGGTATATTTCTTCATCTTTTACGCCCATTTCTAAAGCTTTATGGCAATTAAGAATTATCCTATCGGCATTTTTACGTCCAGTCTCTCTGGAAAATTTCAGGTATTCACTTAAATTCCGTCCATAGCGGACATGGGCTTGGAGAAATAACCCTTCTGCAATTTTTTTATGGATAAACCCATCTTTAGGATTGAGGGATTCTAACAATGAAATATTCTCCTGTATTTTCTTATCTCCGCTTCCCTCATTAAAAGATAGCGGGATACTAAGAGCTGACAATACGTATGCTGCGCTGGCATCGTTAGGGTAGTCTTTTAGGTAAAGTTCACATATATAAATCATAAATTCTGCTATGTGATTTCCGCCCAATAAATTATTGGCTTTTATATCTGGCATCTTTTGAAATGCTTCTTTCCAACTTAAGACCGCATCTTTATATTGCCCGAGCCGGCAATAAAGTTCTCCTATATGAAAATAATTTGAGTTTTCACTAAATTTCTCCTTATTTATTTCGCTTTCCAAATAAGTTTTTACTTTGGGTTCCATTTCATAATATTTTTTATAAAAGTCCAACTCCTTATAAAAGTTTCCTGTTGTACGATAAATAAAGGGGATCTGGTAAGACCACCAAAGTCCACCTAAGGGAGATTTTTCGGTTTTTTTATCTTCAGGCAACAAATCCAAACCTTTCTGATAATATTCTATGGCTTTCTCATAGTGGGAATTCATTTTGTCGTATTTAGCATCTACCCCCTTAAGCTGAAATCCTAAGCTACTGCCCATATCATTATAGATTTGAGCTATTTCATAATATGGATAATAATAATCGGGTTTTAAACCAATAGCCTTCTGGTAATAGTCCAGCGCTTTTTTTAAGAAACTGTCCCGATCGCCTTCTATTAAAAATTTGCCATTAGAACTCATTCCTTTATAACATCTACCAATACCAAGGTAAGCACGATAATCCTTGGGCCCTAGCTCAATAGCTTTTTGATACAAAGATATAGCCTTTTCATATTCCCCCGCCTTCCTTAGCTCTTTGGCTTTTTTTCTAAGATCTGCTACAGAAATATCCTGTGCAAAAGCAAAGACATTAAGAAAACAAGCGGCTGTTAATATTAATATTATTTTTTTCCCCATGCTAAGCCTCGACATACATTTTAAGTGGCTAAATAACAGTTCTTTGAAAATAATTAGTTTTAATATTTTTAATATTATACCATTTATAACAGGACCAATAAAGCAAAAAGCATAACAAGAGGGTATCCTTCATTTCGGATTCTGTCGCATCAAAAACTTTACTTACCTTTACAAGATGAGCCTTTGCGTAAAGAATAACATGCCGGAGGAGGCCTGCCTGCCGAAGCTTTTCCGCCTAAGGCGGATTCGCCTCTGGCGAAAGCGTAGGCAGGGAGTTGTATGTGCTCTCTGACGCTAGTCAGAGTTTTCCAAGAACATAGCGCATCCAACACTACCAATGTATAGCATAAAGCCACTCATTGGTGCGTAAACTTTTCAAAAAAGATAAAGACTGCCGGAGGAGGGAGTTGTATGCGCTCTCTGGCGATAGCCAGAGTTCTTTAGGAATATAGCGCATCCAACACTACTGATGCATAGTATAAAGCTATTCATTTGTGCGTAAACTTTTCAAAAAATATAAAGACTGCCGGAGGAGGGAGTTGAA
>JAUYCY010000055.1 GCA_030692055.1 Candidatus Omnitrophota bacterium
TTCGGGCTTTTTGTCCTGTAAAAAGACCGAAGGGCAGGAAACCACGGCCATGGCCGTGGAGGAATGAAGATAAAGCCCCTTGGGCGTCGAGCGAAGCTCGAAAGAATAGAGAACCACGGGCTTGCCCGTGGGAATCTATAACTTATTATACGATTATAAATCAACCAGTCTCCGCGGCAAGCCGCGGAGTATGTTCTATACTAACATTATCACTGGTTCATTCATTGCCTTAGAATGAGGTCAACTACGTTTACGATTTCGGCTTCATCCCCGTGGCAAGCCACGGGGTATTCGCCGGGAGAGAATAAATGATTACTCCCCGTGTTTCTTCGCTAAGTGAATCTACTACCCTAAAGATTACTTCCCTGACTAAAAAATTAAAAAAAGAAGGAAAAGACGTTGTAGACTTTGCCGCAGGCGAGCCTGATTTTGATACGCCTATATTCATCAAAGAAGAGGCAAAAAAAGCTATTGATTTAGGAATTACCAAGTATACTCCTTCCTCAGGCATATTAGAATTAAAGGAAGCTATTGCCAATAAGTTGCGCCAGGACAATAAAATCCCCTGTGAAAGTAAAAATATAATCGTTACTACTGGTGCAAAATATGCTATTTTTGCCGCAATATTTGCACTTAGCGATAGCGGAGATGAAGTTCTTCTACCTTCGCCTTATTGGGTCAGTTACCCAGAAATAGTAAAATTAGCCGGCGCAAGCTTAAAAAGCATACCCACTGTTAAAAAGAATAATTTTAAACTTCAACCCAGGGATTTAAAAAAAGCAATAACTTCTAAGACCAAACTTTTAATTCTGAATTATCCGAATAATCCCACTGGAATAACTTATTCTGTTGAGGAATTAAAGGAAATCTACGAAGTGATTATGGAAAAAAAAATTATGGTATTAAGTGATGAAATTTATGAAATGCTACTTTATGATGGTAAAATCCATAAAAGTTTTGCTTCGTTTCCCAATGCCCATGATTTTACAGTCACTATTAACGGTTTCTCAAAGAGCTTTTCAATGACAGGCTGGCGCTTGGGGTATTTAGAAGCACCCGATGCAATTGCGAACGGTATTTCTAAAATTATTGACCATACCACTTCTTGCGCTTCTTCTATATCTCAAATGGCAGCATTGGCGGCATTTAAAAATAATAACTGGTCTAAGCAGATGAATAAGGAATTTGAAAAAAGGCGTGATCTACTTTGGCAGGGTTTATCCACCTGCGATAAATTGGAACCTATTAAATCCGAAGGGACATTTTATATGCTTTGTGATATCCGTAAAGCTGGCCTGTCGAGCCTGGAATTTTCTTCGCAGCTTCTCGAAAAACAACTTGTCTCAACTATCCCTGCAGATGCCTTTGACGCTGAAGGGTTTATACGTTTAAGCTTTGCTACATCTACTCAGGATATTATCAAAGGCATAGAGAGGATAAAACTATTCCTTAAAGAGCTATAAGAAACGTACCAGGTCGCAACTATCACGTAACAAGAAAAAATCAATTGAATAAGAGTGCTACCTGTTACGTGTTAATTGATACCCAAAAGCATGAACCAAACAATAATTGAAAAAATACTTTCTGCGCATTCATCAAAGGAGCTCCGGGCTGGGGAAGTAGGAATATGTACGGTTGATTTTTGTTTCTCTCA
>JAUYCY010000066.1 GCA_030692055.1 Candidatus Omnitrophota bacterium
TAATTTTTGGAGGACAAAATCAGGGCTGGAGGTGGATTTTGTGCTTGGAAAGGGAGAGGCGGCTGTAGAAGTAAAAGGTTCGAGCAGGATTGATGGCAGGGATATGAAGTCATTGAAGGCATTTATTGAAGAATATTCTCCAAAAAAAGCTGTGCTTGTGTGCAATGAGAAGGAAAAAAGGGTTAGCGGTAAAATACAGATTATGCCTTGGAGGGATTTTTTGTCTGAACTATGGGCAGGCAATATTTTATAAGGGGGTAATAGGGTATGATTAGAGGTTTTGGCTGGGTGCCGGATAGGTCTGATAGGATGTTTATAGATAGCTATTGACTAAGATAAAAAAATTATTGACAATGAAGTCTAAAAAGACTACAATTGTAGTCATAATAGACTACAATGGAGACAAAGATGTTTGAGATTACAAAATCAAAAACAAAGATTGCTATACTTGAGCTGTTTTTTAATGAACCTGCGGGAGAGTTTTATCTCAGACAACTTGAGAGTATTACAGGTTATTCTGTTGGCAATATCCGCAGGGAGATGATGAAATTGGAGAAAAGCGGATTATTTTTAAGCCGCGTTATGGGCAAAATGAAGCTTTACAGGTTAAATACAGCCCACCCGCTTTACAATGAGATAAAAAATATTGTGCGTAAGACGATAGGCATAGAAGGCAGGTTAAAGGAGATTATTAAGAAATATCAAGATATAAGGTTTGCCTTTTTATATGGGTCTTTTGCCAGAGGTAAAGAGAAATCCTTAAGCGACATTGACCTGATCGTGATAGGCGGCATGGATTTTAAAGGCATAAAAACTTGCATTTATGAATATCAGTCTAAAATAGGAAGAGAGATAAACAGCATTATTTATTCTCCGGAAGAATTCTTGAGTAAATTCAAGGCGGAAAATCATTTTATCCATACGGTAATAAAAGAGCCTAAAATATTTTTAAAAGGAGCGGAAGATGAGTTTAGAAGATTTATACAGATTCGGGAAAATACAAAAGCATAAAACGAGCCTTGAAGAAATTAAAAATCTTTTTGATGTAGCAGATAGGTGTTTAAAGGACGCCTCTTAAGAAAACATATCTTTGGACTTAAGATTCGTAGCTGTTTATCAAGCAGCTCTGGCGGCCGCAGAAAGCCTTTTGTGTTGTAATGGTTATAAGGCTCCCAAAGGCAATTATCATTATATGACATGGGAAGGCCTGCGCAATATCCATGACGATTGTATAAAAAAGTCTATCATTCTTTTTGATTCAGCCAGGCAGAAAAGAGGAGCGGCTTTTTATGACCATACAGATGTGGTTAGCGAGGTTGAATTCAATGAATTATTCAAGGAAGCAAAGGTATTTATAAGTTATATAGCGGCCAAGATTAAAAAAGAATACCCTGATTATGGATTTTCTTTATAGGGCGCGAAGATTAGGATGTCTATAGATTGAAGATACTCTTCCCTAAAATTTATTTTTATCCTTCCATTTTTATTATTTCCAATCAAAAGTTTCACAGTCCAGGTAGACATTAAAGATATAAGCGATGACAAATATTTCCAGGCTGTTCATGTAAGAAATATTGGATATGTGGTGGGGGTTTTGAGGCATGCCCAATAGACATATTCGGACAGTGCCTATTGAATATTATATAGAAATAGGGTATATTTAAAAGCGGAGGGAAACCTTGCAATATTAACATTCTTATGCTATACTCATTATAGTGAGTAATCGTTCAATAAAATGAGTATGGGAGTGGGTTATGCTTTCTAGTTATGTTATCTCTACTAATTCACAAAGTGTATTAAGATTTCTTCTCACGCATCCTGACAAATCACATTACGAAAGAGAAATTGCCAGAGGCGCTAAGATTAGTTATGGCTCAGCTAATAATATATTAAATCGGTTATACAAAGAAAACCTGGTCAAGAGAAAAAATGAAGGCAGAATGTGTTACTATTCTATTGATATGGCTAATCCATATATCAAAGAATTTAAGATTCTGAATAATCTCCTTCTTATCGAATCCCTAATAGAATTTCTCAAGCCATATACTCGCAAGATAATCCTTTACGGAAGCTGGGCTCAGGGAACCGATATCGAAAATAGCGATATAGACTTGTTTATTATTACCTCAGATGAAGATAAAGTCAGAGCTATTGTTGACAAATATTCTTATACTAACAAAGCAGCCAATAGAAAAATACAGGCTATCATCAATACTCCCGCTGATCTCCTGAACACAGATGAGAAAGAGGCTGTTTTTATGGAAGAAGTAAAACAAGGAAAAATCTTATGGGAGAGAGAAATCAATGAACATAACCTTTAAAGGTGGATTATAAAAGAAAATTTTCTCAGAAAGGCGCTTCTGGAATAATTGAGAGCGCAAAAAAATTTCTTAAGGCGGCAAAAGAACTGCTAAAGCCCCTTTGAATGCCAACGAATGCAGGCATTCCGTTTTTATTATTTCCAATCAAAAGTTTCGGAGTCCAGGTAGAAATTAAAGACATAAGCGACGACAAATATTTCCAGGCTGTTCATGTAAGAAATATTGGATATGTGGTGGGGTCCGCAAAAGTTCAGTATAGGAGAAAGCTAAAAGAACGCCTTAAAAAAGAAGACAGTGAAACCGTGACAAAATGTCACGGTTTGAAAATGTTGGCTACTGCTTTTTCGCGACATGCCCAATAGACACATTCCGCCAGCGCCTATTGACAAATTGTTCTATGTAAAGTATACTTTACATATGTAAAGTGAGGTTAACAGGATGACTATCGAAAGATCTTTAGATAATATTCTGAATACAAACTCAAAGGTAAAAATCATACGCCTTTTTACTTCTCGCAGAGAAGACTTTCTTGCCTCTGGCCGGGAAATAGCGAGATTAACAGGAATTACCCCGCCAGCAGCTCATACTGCGCTTAAAGATTTATATAACCAGGATGTATTAAAAAGGGATATTATCGGTAGAGAGCATATCTATAGACTCAGCGCAAATAATAGGATTGTCCATGATATACTTAAGCCGGCTTTTAAAAAAGAACATTCTATTAAAGAAGACATCTTTAAATTCTTGAAAGAAAAAATAAAAGAAAAGAGAATAGAGGGCAAGATTATTTCTCTTATCTTGTATGGAAGTCTGCAATTAGGTAGCACCGATGAAAAAAGCGATGTTGATATAGCAATAGTTACAGGAGACGAGCTTGCTAAAAAGCAAATAGAGAGAATATTTATAGAAGATATCTCGCATCAATTTTATGAATATTTTGGCGCCAATCTGGACAGTTATATAAAAACAAAGGATGAATTTATTAAGCGCCTTAAGGAAAATCAACCGCCGGTTTCAACAATGATGCGGTCCTATTCTGTTATTTACGGAAAAGGTCCTTTAGACCTTAAATAATATGAGCGCTAAGAAAATAAAAATTAAACAAGAAGAAAAATCAGCCGCGATAGATTATCTTAAAAAGGCGGAAGATAATTATAATGCTGTCGGCACATTAGCTGTTCAATGTGTAATTTCTTCAGCGGATGCTATTTGCGTATACGAGAAAGGGATATAGGATGTTTATAGATTGAAATACTCTTCCCTAAAAGTTCTTTTTATCCTTCCATTTTTATTATTCCCTATCAAAAGTTTCGCGATCCATGTAGATATTAAAGATATAAGCGATGACAGATATTTTCACTCCTTCATGCGTCCGGATAATCCTTTTCGCAGCATGCCTAATAGACACATTCCGCCAGCGCCTATTGACTTTTAAGTTAAAAGCGGGTAGATTTATATATAGTAATTAAAAATCTGGAGGGATGAATGGAGAAAATCGGTTCTTTCGGATAGCAACAATCCTCCCGTATATTGGAGAGTTCTCAAAAAACGCCTCTTAGATGAAGGCTCAAATGAAACCGTTACAAAATGTAACGGTTTGAAAATGCTGGCTGCGGACGCCTGGAGTAGTAGGGCAGGCTTAAATCTGCCCTACTACTTTTAAGTTAAAAAGAATATTGAAATGATCAAATTTGGCATTAGACAGTCATTCGATAATATAGAACAGGTAAAAGAGAGGTATTCAAAATTGGATGTGCCTGTCGAGTTGGCCCTGCCTTACTACTGGGATATATATGAACCTGTTAGAGATCGTTTAGCGGAAGTAGCTGAAAAGATAAGATCGTGCGGGACAAAAGTTTTAAGTGTACATGCGGTTCAGGCTCCTATTACGGATGAACGATTTAAGATATGGGGAAATGAAATAGCTGATTTCGCTAGGACACTCGGGGCGACGAATATTACTTTGCACCCTAACAATGTCAATAAGGATAAAGCCGTCCAAGACGAAGCGCTCAAGAATTTGGAATATTTTTCTGGGCTATATAAAAACGATGTGGTCTTTTGTATCGAAACCTTTGAAGGTAAGCGAAGAGTTTTTACTCCCGATGAAATAGTATCATTTAACTTGCCTATGACATTGGATACATCGCATATACGAGAGGACGAAAAGGTCTGGAGTTTGATTAAAGGATATAAAGAGCGCATCTTCAATGTGCATCTTTCAGCAAGAGAAGACACGAGACAACATCTGCCTGTTGACGATTTTTGCAAAGAGGTGGTGCGCTATCTGATAGATAACAAATGGACCGGGAATGTAATATTGGAGTATCTACCAGAATTTCACGGGCATCTGATAAACGATCTAGAATTGCTGAAAGCAATGCAGTAGGTCTTAATAGAGGATTTTATGATAGAGGCCGCAGAGTTTTTGAAGAACTTAGTTTTTGGCAAGGAATATCTCAAGGCGACTATAAAAGAAGGAGTTGCCGCGCTTAAGCCTTACGTAAAGGATCTGGAAGTTGTTCATATACGAATTGACCATCCAGATTTATCTACTTGGCGGAAGAAGAAATATTTTCATATTTTAAGGCAAGTTGTATGTTCGCGGTTAGATGAATGGATATTTGAGCATCTTGTTGATCAAAATGAATATGCTGCTTTTCTCGAACGGTACCGTCCTGTAAAGGCGCGAGGGGAGATAGGAGATATCGATGAACACATTATGGACATACATTATCGGCCACAGGCAATAGAGATATTGCGCCGCAAGAAATCTTTCGATTTGGAGAGTTGGGCAAAAAAACGCGTTTGTTTAGAATACCATAGACGTTCCAATCTATATTGGAAGAGCGGGGAGGAGTTCGACTTTGATTATCGTAACCCAATTCAGAGTTTATTTATCCGAAAGAATAATGGCGAGAGAGAGGTTATTGGCGTTGGTGGTGTTGGGAGTTCAGGACAGCGCGAGATAAATACTTTTTTTACAGCGGTATTTTATATATTAGGCAAGAAGACACGAATCCCGCACTTTTTGTTGAAATATAATGGATTTAATGAGTTTGAATATGTCGGGTGGCGAAACCGCCCAGTATTAACAGCAGGGTTTGGAAGCAATTTTAATTTAGATAAGCGCCTTGAGATAGAAATCCGGAAAAAAGGGTTCAATTGGAACACCAGATAGAGAAAGTACGTAACAGTTCGGCAGGATAATCCTTTAAGAAATATTGGATATGTAGTGGGGATTTTAAGGAATGAAATATTTTAAAGATTTTTGAAAGAAAACGCCTTTGAGATGTGTCTTATATATGAAAGAGGGCTACGATTTAGTATGATTTTTCATTGAGAAATAAGTTTTCCGTGATAAAATATGGAACAAAAGAGGATGCATTAATTCGCAAATACAATTTTAAACACGAGGTGCGCATTGAATAAAAAAGCATTGGTCAGAGAGTATATACAAAAGCACCGGTATTTTTCTTTGCCGCAAATCGCGCGCGATACGGGACTAGACAGAAAAATACTGTGGGATTATTTGTTTCAACTGAAAGCAGAAAAGGTTGTTTTTGACGCGGGGTATGGCTGCTATAGTTCAGTGGAGAAGGTATTTTTAATGCCTACGATCGAACGAGCGCGAGATATTACGCAATTTATTAAGAAAGAATTCCCTCTCGTTACAGATTTTGTTGTTTGGGATACCAAAGTATTACAATCGTTTTATCATCACACCCAAACTCATCATATTACTTTCGTGGAAGTCGAGAAAGAAATTCTTCCTTCGGTTTTTGACAAGCTATATATTAAGTTTCAGAATGTTTTACGGGAACGTAAGTCTAAAGTCTTTTTTGAATCGTTTGATGTAGGGCGAAATCCGGTTGTGGTGAGGGGGTTGGTTTCAAGGCCGCCGCGGACTGGCCACATTCCCGCTCTGGAGAAGATTTTGATAGACATGCTTATGGATTTAGATAAGTATAGCTACATCGGGCGGTCGGATTATATAGAAATATGGAAGGACCTCATTCAAAGATACAGGATTGATATTCGTGTTGTCCATGGCTATAGCAAACGTAGGAAGTGCTTGGAAGCCATATTCTCACAACTTATTGAAATTAAAAGTAGTTACGGAATAGAGTTTTGCCAACTACTTCGAGATGTTGGCAAACTTCGATAAATACCAAAGGATTTATGTTTGATGAAAAGACAATGGAAACTCTACGCAAGAATTTGAAATTCAGCGATCCTTGCATATTTGAGAAAACAGTTCGCGCTTTTAGTTTACTGGAGAGCCTGCCTAAGTTCTATCCGGATCTCATATTCAAGGGTGGAACATCGATTTTGCTCCATCAATTTCCACCCGTCAGATTTTCAATAGATATTGATATTCTTCTGCATGAGAAAGACCGAGCGGGCCTTCTGAGCAATTTAGAGACCATAGTGGAATCATCCGGAGTTTTTAATTCGGTGGAAGAAGACGAACGTGAAAGCGCTATACCGAAAGCCCACTATAAATTTTGGTATAATCCGTTTTTTGGCCCGAGAGAGGAAAGTATTTTGCTGGATGTGGTTTTCTGTGAGCATCCTTATCATAGCGTTGTTAAGAAAAGGCTAAAGGGGCATCCGTTGATATTATCCGAGACAGACGTGATTGTTAATATCCCTACACCCGAAGGTTTATTCGGGGACAAAATGACCGCAATTTCACCAAAGACGATCGGACTTCGATTGACCGAGGGCAGGGATATGGAATACCTGAAACAGATTGTTGATATTGGTTCGCTGTTCGATATAGTAAAGGATATTACGGATATCCGAAAAACGTTCATCGATACATCCAAAATAGAAAATGAGTTCAGAAAGTCGCGGCACTTACCGGACGAAATTCTTGACGATATCATCGAGGTTGCTTTTCGGTATTCGCAATGGTTGATCAAAGGCGCAGATAATTCGTTTAAGGAGATAGAATATATCAATAAAGGTTTTGAGAGGCTGTCGAATCATCTCGTTGCGCGGCTAAGGCAGGATGATTTAAAGATTGCTTTTGGGAAGGCCGCTTATGCGGCGCAAATAATTCGCGATACCAAAGTTACCAAAATTATCAAAAATATAGACTTGTCTATTGTAGATGGTGCAAGGTTTGATGGCAGGTACAAAATTTTAGATGGGCTGAAAAAGAGAAATACCCAAGCATATTTTTATTGGGCATTGGCTTTTGGCGCGAAGAGTTAGCCGGAGTAATCTCCGAGGGCTGATTTTGTAACGCATTATTATGATTGCCAAGAGAAAAAATTAATTATTCCCGGCAGGTTATTCTTATATAGTAAATATGAAAAAGATCCCCTTCCTTTCTGTAATTTTTATATTATTAGTATCTTTCCTGAACGTTTTTCCCGCGTATCCCGCGGATGATAGCTCCCCTGAAAAGATCACTGATATATCAGACCGTAAATATGAACAAGTCCTGATAGATCTGCTGGATAACGCTAAAGAATCGATAGTTGTTTCCATGTATGGTATAAGCCTTGGCTTCGGAGAAAAGAATCCGGTAATGCTCCTGTTAAATGACTTGTTGGAAGCGAGGAAAAGGGGAGTCAGTGTTACAATGTATCTTAATACCCGTTTTAGGGACACTGATAAATCCGAAGGATCTTTTATCGGGAGCCCTGTGTTCAAGGAGCTGAAAGACTCAGGGTGTGATATTTACCTTATACCGTCATGCCGTAAGCTTCATGATAAACTCATAATAGTTGATAGTAGATATGTGGTAATAGGCAGTACGAACTGGTCTAATTCTGCTTTGCGGAGGAATTTCGAATCCAATACTCTTATTGATTCGCCTCGACACGCCGGAGAAAAACTCAAACGGCTTGAAGATGTGTTGAAGTTTGTAAAGTCAAATACGGAAATATCCGGCATCCCGGATTATTTAGAAGGTCTGCCTGAGGGGATATTTATCCCTGAAGAACTCCTGGTAAATAAGAAATACTTTTCCCGCATGGTTACAGGCCAGGATGAACGTGTCTTTGATCTATATCTCTTACTTTTAGGCTATAGCCAATTAACGGGCGAGGATGAATTTTTCATAAACATGGAA
>JAUYCY010000144.1 GCA_030692055.1 Candidatus Omnitrophota bacterium
CAGATCTTTTACCGAAAGAGCTGGCGTGCGCACAATAAGCTGGTTTATCTCAAAACTGCTCCAATTTTTAGTTGCCAACCATTGGTTTTCTAAAGCTAGTTTATAAAATTCTGTCCCCGGATAAGGAATCGCTCCATATACCTGAATGAATGTCGGCCTAATTAATTTGATAAGCCTTGCTGTTTCTATAAGTGTTTTTCTATTTTCTCCGGGCAATCCTAAGATTAAATTAGCAGATGTATCTATATTATATTTGTGAGTCAAGTAAATAGTATTTTTTATCTCTGCGATGGTGGTTCGTTTTTTTATGTTATCGAGTATCTCTTGTGAGCCAGATTCTATTCCGTAAGAAATAATGTAACAGCCTGCTTTGGCCATAAGGCTTAGCATCTCTTCATCTATAGTATCAACGCGGGAATTACAAGACCAAGGGAAGATTAACCGATTGTCCAATATTGCGTTACATAATCCAATAACTAATTCGCGATTTATCGTAAAGGTATCCGCCCAAAATACAATCTCTTCAATCTTATACCTAAACAAAACCTCTTTTATCTCTTCGATAATATTTGCGATACTTCTCGTTCTGGTTTCTTTTCCATAATAAAGATGTGCGTTGCAAAAAATACAACTGTAAGGGCAGCCTCTTGTTGCCACAATCAAAGTACATGACCTGCGAGATAGGGGTGCAAGGTATTTTTGATTATCTAAGAGTTGGCGTGCAGGAAAAGGCAAACTATCTAAGTTCTCAATAAACGGCCTGCCAGGATTATGAATAATTGTATTTCTTTCATTTCTAAAGGAAATGCCTTTTATATTACATAAATCGGAGCCATCCCTAAGGCAATCTGCCAGTTCCTTTGTGGTCATCTCGGGTTCTGCCCTGATTACTGAGTCAAGCAGGGTATCTTGAAGAGATTCTTGCGGCAGAGCAGTAACGTGAGTGCCGATTGCGCTGATATGACAGTTAGTAATCTTTTTAACCTCGGCAATAAATTTTTTATCAGAATAAAAAGTAGGTGTAGAAATATTTACAATTATCAGCCGGGGTAAAGATTCTTTAACGATTTTGATGACCTGAGAAATATCGTAATTATTTACAATACAATCCAGTATTTTAACCTCGTAACCTGCTTTTAGCAGATTTGCAGCAATATAGGGAAGGCTGATAGGAACCATGGAATATTGAAATGATGCGGCCCTCTGTTGACATCTACCCTCTTTAACGAATTTAAGCGTTCCTAATACAGGCGGATTTATTATTAATATGTTCATGTTTGTTTAGTATTTATCCCAAATCTAAAATATTTTATTATTTTTTTAAATCTTGTATTAGTTCTATTTACGAATTTTTCACACTCTTATCTAATAGTCTTTAATTCATATCTACAATACAAGATAGGCTATTTTATATTTTGAACTTCGTAAATATTGCCCTGTTTCACAATTTTATAAATATTTTTTAAGCTATCTATACCATAATATACTTTATCGTCTGCTAAATATATAGGCTGTTGATTAATCCGCTCTTTAACTAATGTCAAGAGTTCTGGTATTGGCATTACATCCCTAACTTCGATATCTAATCTTTTACGCTCAACTATCTGCAGATATCTCATAACGATATGAGGTGTATAATCAGCAATGATTAGCGAGTCAGGTTTTGCTGTAAAAAAAGCCTGGGAGGCGTAATCATAAGCTCCGTAATAACCGCTTTTATCCGGTAAAAGAAAAAATTTATCGTTATCGCGATAGGGTATATCCCTTGCGCCAATCAAATCAACATTCATTAACTTAGCAATCTTTGGAATATTGTAATAGAGCATTAAAGGCGTTAAGACGATTGATATCAAGATAATCGATATAAACAAAATCCGTTTAGCGAATTCCTGTGAAAATTTTTTTATTAGATGTTGGGAGCCAAAACCAACCCAAATGCTAAAGATTACATATGAAATAACAAATAAATAATAATGCCGCTGCCTGAAAAAACCGGCGCTAGTGATTATATTTATAATAAACATCAAAAACAAAAATATAAAAAATTTTCTTTTCTCTCTGAAAAGTTTCTTTGCTCCTATCAAGCCGATTAAAAAAGCAAAAATAGGGAATTGATACAATAGGTAGAACGGATATTTTATTACCTCTGTGGTAATATCCCGAACAGAGAAGTATTTTACGGCATATTCGTATATAAAAAAATTGCCCAGCTCTTTAGCTTTTGCATTTACTAACACAGGCCAATAAAAGAGCAAAAACCCAACTAACCCTAGACAGAATGACAGTAAAATAAAATAAATATCTCGAGCCCTAATATTTTGTTTTGTTCCCTGGCCTATAATATAAATAAAGGCTGGTATCAAAATAATTAAAAGAAAATTATTGCTAGTACTTAAAGTAAAGAAGAGGGAAGTAAGATATAAGTATAGATTATTTTTGTCCTCTTGCCACTTTAAAAACATCAAAATTATCAGAACTAAGAAGAGAGTAGTTAATGTCTGGTGTGCAGCAACTACAGATAATAGCCAAAAGGTATGAGATACAGAGAGCGCCATTGAACTAACAAAAGCAGAGATTTTAGATTTTGTTAATTTGAGGACGATCTGAAATAAGAATAATACTGTCAATGCGCCAAAAAAAGCGGATGAGAGATTAACTCTATAAGCAACGTCACCAAAGGGAATAATTTTTATGAATATATTAGATAAAAATACAAAAAGTGGCCGCGAAGCAGGATTCAAAACGGCTTTGGGCCATAGATATGCAATTATTGATAACGATGCACAATCACCCCAAACCACGGTTGGTGCCAATGTTTTTATATAAAATAAAAGGCTTATAATAAAAACTAAAGCACCCGAAATAAAATTGTAGTTTATTTGTTTTTTAATGTTACAGGGATACATATTTTGTAATTTCATTACAAGACAAATCTATAGCTCATAAATGCCTCGGCTGCTTCAACAGAAATTTCTCTACCCCTTAACCTTGAAAGGTCAGCGAGATTTTCAACGCTTAGGTAATGTAGCCGGGGCTTGGCCTGCGATTTATGGATTCTTAATGCCTTCAGTTTCAATGAGAAATATTTAGAAATATCCACATAAAAATTAGGGTGGAACTTTTCCCTTTCGACATTCCAGAAATGTGTCGGGCTATCGTAGGCAAGGACAATCTTGGGAAAGGGCCTGACGGTTTCTAGGTGGGGCCTGCAGGCAGTAAACCCGGCCCGGAACACTGCCTCATGGTCTTGATTGTAAGATATCGAGGGCAGGGCCACGATTGTCGGTTTAATTTTTTCCAGGGAAATTTTGCTTTCCCTTTCAATCACGGCAATTAATTCCCGACGGGGTATGGTATCCAGCCTTAAATGTTTATAGGTGTCTTTAAATATGATATCGTACCCATCTACGCCTAAGAATTTCATGGTTTTAATAAATTCTTTTTCCCTTGTGGAGGCCGTTATTATCTTACCATGCGTATAATACTGTCTTAGATCTCCTATACTAAAAAGCATTACGTAGACCTTACCACCCAAATCTTTGACTTTTGCAATCGTGCCCGCACAACCAAAAACATCGTCATCGGCATGGGGAGATACCACAAGTAATGTCTGTTTTTTAAAAAAATTATCCACCTATCCCTCCTTGGTTAAAAATTTAGCCTCTAATAAATCATTATATAACTTTTCTATTTTTTCTACCATCAAATTTATCGCAAAATGACTCTTAACATACAGGCAGGCATTATGGCCCATTGTCCTTGCTTTCTCTTTATTGTTTAATATCGAAATAATGCCCTCGGCAATAGCGCGGGAATTTCCCGGTGGAACTAAAATCCCGGTTTCCCCGTTAATAATTACTTCCGGCACTCCGCCGACCTTGGTTGCAATTACAGGCAAGCTCATTGCCATCGCCTCTAAGACAACAATCCCCAAACCTTCATATAATGACGGCAATACAAATACGTCAGTAATTGAAAGTAAATCCGGGATGTCTTTTCTTAGGCCCAAGAAACGAACTGAATCGCTGATCCCTAAACGCACGGCGTAATCCTCTAACTCTTTGCGAGAAGCCCCTTCACCGATAATAAGAAATTTAACTTGGGCATTTTCTTTCAAAACACTTGCCGCAGCCTCTATTAAGTATATATGTCCTTTCTCGGAATCTAAGCGACCGATAGTGCTAACAATAAAATCACTATCTTTAAAACCAAAATCCTGCTTATGAATATGAGTACCCCGGCTGGTGAATCCTTCACAATCTATCCCTTCATAGATGGCAAGGAATTTATTACCTTTATCTATTTTTAATTCTTCGTATTTCGATTTTTCATCTTCGCTTAAGGTGATAATCTTATCGGTAAATTTCGCCAACAGCCTCTCAATAAAGAGAAAGACAACACGGGCTAAAGGCTTATCAGAAACGCCGGGTATCTTTCCTTGCGGTTCAAATATATTGCCGTGGGGACTGTGGATGATTACCGGCGTTCCGGCAAAAAAAGCTGCTAAGCGGCCCAGCGCACCGGCTTTAGAGGTATGAGTATGGACAATGTCAAAACCACCATTTTTTATTAACCGGAATATGTTACATAAAGCAAACAAGTCGTTTAGCGGGCTGATGTTGCGGATTAGCTGAGGGACAATTACTAATTTAACATTAGCCTCTGCCAATTGAGCGACGCAATCCTTTTCCGAATCGGGAACTTGACCAGAGATAACCGTAAGTTGATATTTATCTTTATCCAGCCCTCCGGCTAAAGATAAAATAATTTTCTGCGCTCCGCCGCAGATTAATTTGGTAATAACATAGGCTATTTTAATCTTTTGGTTCTGCATATAATTCATTCATACATACGGCAAAATCTGATTGCCTGACTTAAAATATCAACATAGCCGGGGCTAATCTCTCCTGTAATTTTGGTTTTGCCGCCGAGTATTGCCTGCTTGATTGATTCCATATCACTTCCACACTCGAGTATTGTCTTTGCCTTACCTATTTCAAAAGCAAAATGGGCGTCACTTCCGGCGACAGCAGGGAGGTTGTATTGCGCAGCAATATTTCTTGCCTCAACATTATGTTCCGGATTCCGCGAATTAAATCCTTCAATAGCATCAAGCTGACCAAAGATATTTAGATTAATGATTTTCTTGCGCTTATTGGGATGGGCCAGTATTGCTATGCCGCCTTGGTTATGGATTTCGTTCACAACTTCTGCAAATTTTCTAGAATTTATATCTTTAGACAAAAAAAGCCCGACGACATCTCCTTCCTCGGTATTAATCTCTGCCCCAATAATAACTATAACATTGCCCCCGGCATATGCTTTCGCCTCTAAGGCGCCTTGAATTGTATTATGATCAACTATGGCAACACCATCCAGTCCTTGCTTTTTGGCGACCTCAATGATTTGCGCTGGTTTTAATAGTGAATCAAAAGAATATCTCGAGTGGATATGTAAATCCAAAATCATAATCTGCTCGTCTCGCGCCTTTATTTATGTTGAAAAATGTGTAAATAAATAAACCAGTGCCGGCCAAGGATCATTATAACAAATAATACCATCTTTAATTTTGAAATTTAATAAATCTTTTAAAAAAGAACCAAAGAACGCTGTTTTTCTCGTTGTATTTAAAAAATAATCTCGAGAAGCTAAGAAATCCAAGAATAAGAAACGCATCTTTACTCCCAATTTGTAATTTAGAATTGGAGAGAGGTGTTCTCCTTGCCATGATCTTAATAAAAGAGAGGGAAAATCTACTCCGGCATTAATCGCTAAAGGTAAAGACCCCCAGAAACGGGGATTTATCTCCATCAGTTTAAACTTTCCATCGCGCTCATCCTGTTTAAACTCGACCATCGCAATTGATTTCCAATTCAATGCCTTTAGTAACTTAAGGCCATATTCGGCAATCTTCGGCTCCCAGACACTTTCGCAAAAGGTGCTCGGTCCGCCGTTAATCGGATATTCTCTTAATCTTTTATGACAAAATTGAGCCAGGGCATTCGATTCTTTATCGAATAGGGCAGAGAAGCCATAACCGTTTCCCTTTATATATTCCTGAATAAGCGGATATTCTTTAATCGTGTGCATCCTCAAATACTGCGTCTTGAGGCTATTTTGATTATCGACTATCACATAGCGCAACTTTGGTTCCAAATATAAACCATAATCATCCTGAAATTTTATCACGGCCGGGAAAGATATCTGTCTTGCGATATCGGATAATTGCGAAATATCGGATAAGTGAAAAGCAGCCGGCACGGGTATCCCCAAACTGGCAGCCAGATTTATTAATCTATATTTATCGTTGGCCTCTGTAATTTGTTCCCACGATCCATAAGGGACTTTAATACCGGCGTTCTCAAAGACAGACCTATTTTTAACGATGAGTAAAATCATATTAATTGAAACGGGCAGGATGGCATCGTGTCCCTGGGCATATCTTAAGAGCGCCTCAATAGCTAACGATTCATTTTTTATGGAAGGTACGATAAAGGTGCGCTTCACATATTTTGAGAAAAAACAGATAGGCCTGTGTTTGCTGAAACAATCTTGCTCAACAGAGGTTATTTCAACTTTTTCTCGACCCAAGGCCCTCACTACTGCCAGGGCAATGCGATTATTTCCGTCGGTAATTAATACTTTCATCTTTTATACTGCCAGAAAAACCAGAAATCCGGCGTTTCCTGCCAATAATTACAATATGCGCAAATGGGAATCTTTGAATATTGCTTAGTTAAGTGGTACGTCCGGTACTGTTTAATTTTTTCTCCCTGCCATATCTGGGCAAGGCTTCTCTCTTTAACATTCCCCAGCACTTCCTCCTCATTCCAATCAATACAACATATGGAAACCATCCCGTCCCAATTTATGGAAGGGGAGAGCCATAATGTATGACAAGGATACCTTCTTACGGGTTTCTGTTTATCTAAGGACAAATCGGTTTTAATCCCGCCCCAGTTAAGAAAAGACGGTACAGAAAATCGAACATCATAAATCTTCCATTTTTTAATAAATGATTCTATTTCTTTAAGCGTCTCCTGCATCCTGATAATCTGCAGCGTGATTACCGGTTTCTTTAGATTTTTTTCTTTTTTTACCGTTATCGCGCCGATTATATTATCTTCAAGTTGTTTGAGGCTACCTCCTCTTATTTTTAGATAAGTCTCTTCATTTACTGCCCCGATACTTATATGGAGTTGATCTAAACCCGCCTCCATAAGAACGATAACCATTTCCCGGGTAAGAAACAAACCGTTAGTAGAAATATAAACCGTATTTTTCGGATTTGATTTTTTGATATAAGATACCATATCCGCGATCTTAGGGTGCAACAGCGGCTCGCCGTCTTTATGGAGTATAAAGTGTCTCGGCCCGTAGGGCTTGCTTTCGTCGATAATCTTTTTAAAAAGTTCAAAATCAATAAATCCTTCTTTTCTTTTGCTTTGATTGCGCGGGCACATAGAGCATTTTAGGTTACAGGCATTGGTTGGTTCTATATTAAAGGTCAAAGGATATTTGTAATCAATCAGCCGCTGCACGGCGATAGTATAGAGAGGCCTAAAAAGTGTATTTTTTTTAACGAATATTTTTAATTTCTGGCCTAATGCCCCGGAACGTAAAAATACAAATAAACTGCTTAAAATATCTCTAATCAAGATACGCCCTTTATTTTCCGATAACTTTTAAAATTTTATACTTTTCATTCAAATAACGAACAGCCCTTAATACGTCGCCGACGTCAACCAATTTTAAGCAATCTTTCGTGGTGCAATTAAGGTCTCTACAAGGCCAGCAATCGATGAATTTCCTGAGAGGGACAAAGTTATCTACTTCATACGCAGTTATAGTATAATCGCCGGGCCCTAAAATACCGACTGTGGGAATGCCTAAATTTATTGCTATATGCATTGGGCCGGTATCGCTGCTGATAAAAAGACCACAATTCTTTATAATTGCGGATAATTGTTGTAAATTAGTTAATCCGGCTAAAGAAATAATATTTTTTTTATTGTCCAGCAAGGAAACTATTTCCTCCACATAAGCCACTTCATCTTGCGTTCCGGTTATAATAATTTGAGCTCTGTATTCATCCGCCAATCTATCTATCAACTGGAGGAATCTTTCTCTGGGCCAGGCAGTCCTATCGAGTCGTTTACTTCCGGTGTGGATTCCTATAATCGCAGTATCTATATCGATATTGTATTTCCTTAGTAAATCTTTAGCCCAGGAAAGATCTTCGTCAGAGATTAAAATATGCGGCTTTCTATCAGTTATATCTGCTCCCAAGGCCTTAGCAACCTTTAAGTAAGTATCCGTTGCGCAATTATAATTAATAAATTTATCGGGAACCCTGATGTTTAAAAACATGGATTTACCGTCGGTATCCAAGCCAACCCGCGCCTTAGCGCCGCTTAAGAGACTCAAAAAAATGGGCTTTAGCAATGTCCTGTAAATCCGGACTATTTGAAATTCAATAAACAGATCGAATTTTTGCCTTCTTAACATTTTAGCCATCAATAAAATCTGTTTTAATATCTTAAAATTAAAACCATCCCGCACATTCTTAATTCTATACAAACTGGTAAAATCAATGAATTCATTAACATAACCGGAATTTTTGATAATTTCATAACTGCCCGCCTCAGCCATCAAAGCAATGTAGGCTTTAGGATACTTATCTCTAATCGCCTTTAAGGACGGCATAATGGTTATAATGTCTCCTACTCCGCCTAATTTTAGAATTAATATCTTATTTATATTTAGATTATCGAGAAGTATACTTTTACCTTGAGGTTTAATAATATTAAAAATAGCGGCTTTTACTTTATCAAGTGACTTCAAAAATAAAATAAAAGAATAGGTGATAAGTTTTACGATAAAACCGCAATGCTTCTTAGCGTAATAGGCAATACTGTTATATTGCCAGTTTTTTGTCTGTGATGTGCCGGAGGCGCCTGAATAATGAAGTGCCCTTGCTGCGCCCACCTGATAGCAACCCCAACCTTTAGTCCTTGTTCTTAATCCTAAGTCAACATCTTCGAGATACAAATAAAAATTTTCATCAAATAAGCCGATTTGATCCAGCGTCCTCCTTCTAATCACACAACAGGCACCGCTCACAAATGAAAGCGGTGTAAAAGAAAGTCCGGAGTCTTTTCTATGCCCGATAAATTTTTTCATAAAAGATTCCAGGCCGAATTCTTTTCCCAGGCGTGCCAAACACATTTTTAAAGGGGTGAGACAGGTAAAATATATGCTACCGCCTGAAGAGACGGGGTTAGTATTCCATCTCTTTTCAAAAAGCTGCGGCCCGACAATTCCCGCGCGATGATTCTTTTCCATAAAATCATACATAAAATCGATACAGCCCTGCGCAAGCTGAATATCATCGTTTAACACTAATACATATTTAGCATTACAATTTTGCAAAACTTGGTTATGATTGGCGGCAAAACCCAATATTTTATCATTTTCAATAATCTTTACTTGCGGATAATATATATCTATAACCTGTTTTATATTAAAACGGACGCAATTGTTAATCACAAAAACCTCTATTGGCGTTTTAACCGCTGCTTTACGCAAAGAATCTAAGCAGCATTCTAGGAAATGCCTATATCCGTGAGCAATAATAGAAATAGTTACCTTAGCGCTATTTTCGTCTTCTAAACGACGGGGAGAATTATTTAGACGTTTCTTGGCATAAATAGTTATAGAATTATCTAATCTAAGCGATCTTATCATTATAAAATGCGTTATCGACCTTGCCCATTGAAGATATTGAATATATCTTACAAATATTTTTTTAAATTTTAATGCCAGCAGCCCTGTTTGATCCATGAGATATGTGCCGGCAGTTAATTTTATTTCCGTAACTTCGAAACCTGACTTTTTTATCTCTCTTGAAAGCACTTCTTTCGAAAAGTGATATAAATGAATGTGGGGTATGAGCGCAGGCCATTCTTCTCCCATCTTCCGGGCGCTGCCTGATTCAATATTAGGGACCGCGACAACGAGCAAACCATCTTCTTTCAGCAGCTCATAGGCTGATTTCAAAAAACTAATAGGATCCACAACGTGCTCCAACACGTGGTTAATCGTTATGACATCGAAATAATTTTTGGGTAAATCCGATTCGGTTATATACCCCTTATAGATATTTAATCCGAGTTTGTTTCTTGCATAGTTAACGGCAAAATCCGAAGTCTCTATGCCAAATGCATTCCATCCCGCTTCCTTAGCCATTTTTAAAAAATAACCTGTGCCGCAACCTATATCAAGAATATTCCTGCCACGCGTATTGTGTTTAAGAATCTCCTTAAGTCTTCTGTCAACGTATAATTTAAATACCGGGGAATCTTCGGAAGGCGTTTCATGAATATCAATTATTTTTAATTCCGGAAAATATTCCTTATTGTAAATTTTATCCCGTTCTTCCTTAGATAGACGCGGGTTGGTATATACCAACCCGCAACCGGCGCATTTTACAATTGCCAGCGGCTCAAAATTATAAATTAAACGACTCTGGCTTGAGCCGCAGAATACGCAATTAACGTATTCTAAGGAAGGGGGGATAGTTGTAGGTTGGTCTGATTTCATAATAAAAAGTGGCTTAACCAGCCGAAGGAATAAGAGACTCTAGAAATAAAATATATCCATTTAAAACTAAAAAAGTCATAGGCACATATACCGATGGCTCTAAATATCCTGTAATACAAGGGCCTTTTATAGATAAATACCTGATTATTTCCTTTGTCAACTTCGTATAAAAATTCGGGATGATGATGCCAAACCCAGGCCGAATCTCTTCCTTTGATAAATGATAGTTTCAATAAACTTAATAGATTGTTAGGTAATGGATGATAAGCCCAGGTATTTGCCACTACAACAATCTTTTTCCCCGTTTTCCTGACCCGGTACCGCAGGTCCGGGTCAGTCCCGCTGATTAAATATTCATTCTCGCGGCCGATAGCCAGAAAAAAATCTTTTCTCATTGCCATACACATGTGTGTTACCATATCCGACTCTTTATTTTCGTCCATTATCGGGAAAAAGTTGCGCGGGATCTGTTTCGCCGCTTGCCTCTGGAACCAATTCGAATCTTGAGGAATTAATTGCGATGGTCCAGCCAGACCGATAGTATCGTCATTCTCTAATGCTTTAATTAGGTTCTCGATTACATATTCATTGCCTAATCGCACGTCATCGTCGATAAAAACCAGGAATCTACCTTTAGCCAAATTAGCACCTTCATTTCTTGCTTTGCCATTAGGGACAACTCCCTTGACTACATGTATTTCTAAATCTTTTATAGTCTGATTGTGTATATCTTCCAATAATTTCGGGACATTGCCTCCTCTATAACCGTCTAATGAAGGTATAATAACGGAAACCTTGGGATTCGTCTCCATAGTCGTCCTCAACTCAAATCAGACCTTCGTTTCAAAAACAAAGGCAGGAAATCGCCAATCTCGCTGATCCCGGCAATAAAAGCAAGCAAAATAAACAGGATAACGGAAAAAATAGTGGCAATAAAAAAATTGGCTGTCAGATTAAAAATTCCACACTTTAAAAAGTAATTAAATAAAGCGGCTGCCGACAACACTGCTAAAATTGCCACAACAAGCGTTTTTATAAAAGAGATAATCATGCCTCTGTTTTTAAGCACTCCTATTTTGCGATTAAGCGCATATAAAAATGCAATATAGATTATCGTCGTTGCTATCGAGGTAGCCAAAGCCAATCCTTTAATGCCAAATAACTTACAAAGAAAATAATTTAGCGGCAAGCTTGAAATAAGTACAATCGAACTTAGATAAAGGGGAGTAGTCATGTCTTTTAGAGAATAAAATACCCGACTAAGCAGGGTTATGCCGGAGAAAGCAAAAAAACCTATACTTAGAAACAGTAATGCCGAAGAGGTAAGGTGGACGTCCTGCGTTCCAAAATTACCGCGATTAAATATTATTTTTGTTAAGGGATAATAAAATATTACCAGGTACATCGTCAAAGGCAGAGAAATAAAATTTATTAGTTTTATCCCTTTAGCGCAGGTATTTTTAAAGTTTAAATTATTCCCTTCTAATGCCTGGGAAGAGAGAAAGGGGAAGATTACCGTAACTAACGGTATGCAGAGAATGCTTAAAAACGCATTTATTACGTAATTTGCGAAGTTCAGAGCAGAGATGTTGCCGACAGCAAGTTTAGAAGCTAAAAATCGTTGGTATACTGCGACTAAATTATAAACTATGACTGTAGCAAAAATAGGGACTGCCAGATACAAAGATTTCTTAACACCCTCTGTAATCGATATTGAAAATCTGTATCTCTTTACTGGCAAGGCAAACCATTGCATCAACAACTGAATAAGCGAACCGATTAATATTCCGCCGGCCAGGCTGTATATTCCCCATTGCCTTCTAAAGATAAGCACGAAAAAGACAATCGTTAAAGGAGGCACGACAGCGCTTAATGCGGGAATGAGGAAATTATTATATGAATTTAATAACGCACTGGTAATCCAGACCATGGACATCAAAATAAAGAGGGGAAATATAATCCTCGTTATGATTATTGCGGTTGCCGATGTCTCTAAACTAAATCCCGGCGCCAAGAGGCGTATCCAGAAAGGCGCCAGAAAAACATAACCTAACATTACAATAAATAAAATCAGGTTAAAAATATTGGTTATGTTTAAAATTAATTCCCAGGCCGATTCTTCGTCTTGTTTAGATTTATATTCCATAAACATTGGGATAAGAACAAAGAACATCACCCCTCCCAGCAAAAAATCACCGAAGATCTGCGGCAGGCTGAACGTTACCAAATAGGCGTCCAGCGGCGCGCTTGCGCCAAAAGAAGCAGCAATAACTATCTGGCTTATCAATCCCGATAATGTCCGGAATATATTTATAAAAACTAAAAAAAGCGTTGTCCGATAAAAAAAATTATTCAAATTCATCTTTGCGTATTTTCACTTATTTTATAAAGTAACCCCATACTTTTTTGCCCAGTTTTCAAATACCACCAATGTCCAAAGCTGACTGGCAAAATTATATCTGCCTGACTGGTGTTTCTCCATTAAATCCAGCGCATAATCCCGATTAAAAAATCCCCGCTTAGCAAAACTATCGGAGGTTAAAATATCGCCCAGATAATCCTTAAGGTCTCCCCTAAACCAGACATGAAGGGGAATGGAAAAACCCTGCTTACGCTGTTTGAGAATTTTAGAGGGCAGAAGATCGGCAAATGTCTGTTTAAGAATATATTTGGTAACCATGCCTTTTGCCTTAAGATGGTTATCGATAGTAAGCACCAATTCAACAAAATCGTTATCCAATAGCGGGGGCCTTATCTCTAGACTATTTGCCATGCTCATTCTGTCGATTTTTGTAAGCCCGTCGCTATAAAGATAAATCTTCATATCTAAGCCGAGCATCTTATCTAAACAATCGCTGTCTTTAAAATAATCGGAATATTCTTTGATTATATCTTCCGTTTCTCCCTCCCGGATTTTTTCGGCAAGTGCCCCTGAATATAAATTCGTTTTCGAGTCTTTAGTAAAAGCCGTGATGCGTCTGCGGTATCCCTCTACCGAAGAAATCCTTGTATCATTAATAAATCTGGTTAATTTACCAAATAACGTGATACCGCGTGAATGTTCGCCGCAGATATTATATAAAATATTTCTAAAAAATCTGGGAGAGTTGTTGAACCTATCGATTAGCCGCTGTCTAGACGTCCAGCTGTAACCGGCAAATAACTCATCGCCTCCGTCACCCGTTAACGCAACGGTTACATATTGCTTGGATAATCTGCAGATTAAGTAAGTGGGAATAACGGAAGAATCGGCAAAAGGCTCATCAATATAATCCATAATCTCGGGTAAGTAGTTGATGCATTCTCCTTTAACCATAAATTCATGATGTTCGGTTTTAAAATGCTCTGCTACGAGTTTGGCATATTTTAATTCATTATGAGAAGCAACGTCAAAGCCCATGGAAAAAGTTTTGATGCGTTCGGTTGATAACCGGCTTGCCAGGCCGGTTATGATACTGGAATCCACACCTCCGCTTAAAAATATACCTAAGGGAACTTCGCTTACCAACCTGTCCTTAACAGACTTGGTTAATAGCTCTTTGAGTCTAAATTTGATAGACTCTTCATCCATATTTCTATCTATCTTAAATTCTATATCCCAATATTTCTGCATTTCTATTCTGCCCGAATCGTAAATCAACATATGCCCGGGCAGCATCTTCTTGATTGATTTAAAAATTGTCCTATCGGAAATAATATACGTATAAGTAAAATATTGATTTAGTGCTGCGTAATCGAGTTCTTTATCAATCGCATCTATCTCTAACAGGGCTTTTATCTCCGAGCCAAAAACAAGATTTTGGTTGTAGAAACAATAATGCAAGGGCTTTATCCCGAATCTATCGATTGCCAAGATTAATCTTTTTTTATTTTTATCCCAGATAGCAAAGGCAAACATACCATTAAGCATCTTTATAAAATCTAAACCAAATTCTTCATAAAGATGGATAATAACTTCTGTATCAGTCTGCGTGTAGAAATTATGTCCGCGGCTTTCCAGGTTTTTTCTTAGTTCTTTAAAATTGAATATTTCGCCGTTGTAAGCAATCCAGATAGTACTGTCTTCATTATGGATCGGCTGATGCCCTCCCTTTACATCTATTATGCTCAGTCTTTGGGATGCTAAACCCACATTGCCTTCTATGTAGTAGCCTTGGTCATCCGGACCGCGATGGAAAAGGCTCTTAGACATTCTGCTTAAAATATCTTTTTGAACCGGCTCATTTTGATTAAATTTTATAATTCCGCAAATACCGCACATATATTTTTATTTTTTTATTCCTTTTACGGTTACGCTAACCGGAGAAAATCCGTGGGCAGATACCTCTATAGAGTAAAATCCTTGTTCTTTAAACCATCTGATTAACTCTTGTTCCTGAAATAACCACAGATACGGCGGAGAATACCAATCAAAAGTCTCCAGAATCCTTACTTTTATATTAGGGTGAGAAGAGCAGGGGATGAAAAAATTTAGCAATGTAAATCTGCCGATTTTTGGTATAGCCAAAAAGGACAAGAAATATAAAATTCTTTCCGGGATCTTAGTGCTTACATTTCTTAACGTTTTAATTATCTCTGTCCTTAAAAATCTAAGTTTAAGATATAGCTCAAATTTAATCTTTTTAAAAAAAATTTTCTCTATATTATCTAATAAAATCCTTTTGTCTTTCTCTAGCGTTGTCTGTTTTAATTCCTCAATGGACTTTAACTTTTTAACATATACATGAATAGACATTATACCGCCGGATTTTAATAAACAGGCCAGCTTTTTAAACGCTTCTTTTGGGGAAGCTGTATGCTGTATAACGCCGACGCTAAATACAATATCGAAAATGCCGTTTTTAAACGGCAATGCCATGATATTTGCCTGTAGGGGGTATATTTTAGAAGGGGAGTTGATTATATCTTTTATTCTTTCTACAGACCTGCTTAAATCAAACGCTACTACCGAAGAAGCAAATTTAGCTGTAATCCGTGCGTATCTGCCCATACCGCAGCCTGCATCTAAAACAAATTTATTTTTAAATGCTTCCTCGGTCAATCCAACCATATCAAAGAATGTCCGATTCTCTTCCTCTTCTAAGGTTGTGGGGTATCTGAGCCATTCATAGCCAAAGCTTTTCTTTGTTCGGCCGAGTAATTTATCAGTTTCTAGCATAAATTTTTTTTGCTTCTACTACATAGCTTATCCCAAAATGGCTGGTTATTTTCTTAAGATTTCTTTCCAGTGATTTTATAAACCTTACCCAGCTTAAACTTACCAAATAAGGCATTTTAGAATAATAAGATTCGGGGAGCAAAAATACATTTTGTTCAAATTTGATTATTTTCATTCCTGAACCTGTTAGAAGGTTTATTAATTGTTTTTTGGTGACAGGTTTATCGTATGCCCGGGGTTTTTCTCTTAATGGCCTAAATTCGATAATTTTCTTCATTAACCGGGGTAAATAAAAAAAGCGCTCCCAGAATCTGACTATTTCTTTTGAAGGCGTTGAAATCAGTAATCTGCCGCCGGGTTTTAAAACCCTTGCCATTTCTCTTACTGCCTTCCCCTTATCATATATATGTTCTAATGCCTCGGAGCATAGGATTATATCTATGCTGGCATTTAAAATAGGCAGCTCTTCAGCATACCCCGTAATGCCTAATATGCCGTTATTTGCTTCTCTATTTTTCCTGTCAATCAATATCCTGATATTGCTTCTTACTACATCCAATCCCAAAATAAAGATATTTTTATCAGGATATATTTTTTTAATTTGGAATATAAGAAGGCCGGCTCCGCAACCGATGTCTAAAATAATGTCGCCGTCTTTGGGACTGAGCCATTCTAAAAGGTGCCCTCTCATAAGCGGAAATCTATATGATTCAACTAGTTGCGGAATTCGGTCGTGCCTGGCCCAATCATAATGATCGCGCAACTTCGCCATTTCTTTATAGCCGTCCACAAAGTAATCTAATTTCCAATTGCCGCTGGAAGAAATATTGCTCTTTGCAGCAAAATCAAGCAGTTCATCATCTATGGGGTAAGTAGTTGCACAATGGGAACAGCTTACAATGCCTTTCCTTATCTTAATTTTATCTTCCCAAACAATCTCGATCTTACTTTTACACTTTGGGCAGGCCAATATTTGTTCTAAAGCGATATCCATCGCACCCTAACTGATTGTTTAAATTCTCTTTTTTACAATCTCCATTTAATTTTTAATCTCATTGAATCATTCCGCCAATATTCTATACCTTCTCTGGTTAATCTAATGCCAAACCATATGTCAATTGTGTTCCTTAACTTTCTTAAAAACCTTTCCGGCTGCTTCACATTTTGACACATCAATAGGTCAACCCACTGGCGCAATTGGGACAAACTATATTTTTTCTCTAAAACACACAAATAAGGCGCCGGTTTGTCCGTCAGCCAAAAATCATCATCGATGTAGCCTTCTGATTTTGCCATTTCATATAATGGAGTCCCGGGAAATACCATTGTAATATAAGGGGTAACGTTATCGGGCTTCGTTTTTCTTATCAGGGCCACTGAATCATTGACGGTTTTTTGCGTTTCCCCGGGGTTACCCACCATTAAAAAAATACTTGATTTAATTTTTGCTTTACGCGTTATATCGATGGCTTCATAAACATCGTCCAGATTGAAATTTTTCCTCAAGGCCCTAAGGATTTCGGGTGAGCCGGATTCAATACCGTATTTGATTAAATAGCATCCTGCCTCTCTCATCCACTGGAACATCTTATAATCGGCATAATCCACGCGCGTCTCACAGTCCCAGATTAAGTCGAGCTTGCGGCTGATAATCTCTTTACATATATTTATCACCCAATCTTTTTTAACGGTAAATATATCGTCGGCAAAATTTATGTATTCTATCTTATATTTATTTCTTAAGAGTTCTAATTCATCGACGACATTACCGGGAGATCTCATTATATATTCGCGTCCCCAAAAATTAAACGTAGAACAGAATGCACATCTATAAATACAACCCCGAGATGCAACTATGCGGCTGAAGGTAAGGCTGTTTACGTCTTTTCCCTTCATATATCCTCTGATACGCGGAGGTGGGTGATATAAATTAAAATCAAGCAGGTGATAGGCAACAGGAGCAAGGCTATCTAAATTGTCTATACGTTCTCTTATCTCTGTCCTGATAACGTCAGAGTTGTTATCTTTGTAGGCAATGCCTTTAACAAGCCTTAAATCGCTTGTATTTTCATAGGCCTTAACAAGCTCAAGAAAAGTTATCTCTCCCTCTCCTAAAACAACGGCATCCACGGGAAAATGAGCGAGGATTTGATGATACATGTATGTGGCGTGATGACCGCCTAATACTACTTTTGTCTGGGGGGTTGTGGATTTAATCAATTTAACTAAATCGAATGCGCTTTTTCTCTGCTCGGTCATACAGGTAATACCGATAATATCTGCATTTTCCTGCTTAATGGCATCTCTTACCTTTTGCCAGTTATAAAAAAACATATCTATAATTTTAACGTTATAGCCTGCTCTTTCTAACGTCCCGGCAATAGAACCTATGCCCAAAGGTACGCCCGTGGGGGAGACGGGGTTTTTATTGTATCTGCTTACATCATATAACGGCGGATAAATCAATAATATTTTCATAATAATTCTACGGCGTGTTATTACAGTTTATATGGTCTAATATTTGCCGCTTCTGTTGGGGTATCTTTTGTAACTTCGAAAAGTTTACTGGCAAAAATTAAACCCGTTAAGAAGAAGAATGGTTCCATTGTCCGAATAGTATAAAAATTGGTTGCAGTTATTGCCTGGATAGCCAGGGCAACAAAACTTCCTAATAAACCGAAGGCAATACTTTGCACAAAAGGATTTCTGCTATTTTTATATAGAGTATAAACGCTTATAAATATCCTCCAAAATAGCCAAAAGAGACAAAATAGTCCAATTATGCCGTTATCCAAAAGTTCCATCATGTATTGATTATCTACGTAACCCAAAGGAATAGACGACATTCCCCGGCCAAAAACCGGAGAATCCGCGACCTGCGGAAGGTAGAACTTCCAAGCTTCCAGTCTTGCTGTCCAGGAAGGATCTTCTGAACCAGGAAAAATACGTACCGAGCTATACACCGACTCGGCTATGTCCCTGGGAAGATAAGGCAGGGACATAAGAAATAAACCTATGAGGATTAGAGATACAAAAATTAATTTAAATCTTTTGGCCATCAAGCCGACAATAACGATAGCTGACACAAAAGCAATATAAGCGCCGCGCGAATTAGTAAATAATACCGCCGGAATAGTAAAGATTATTATTGCCGACAGCAATAGTTTTATTTGTCCTTTATAAACCGGCCAGAGACCGATTGCTATAAATAGCGCCATAAGAAAGAAACCCCCCAAGACGTTTGCCTGAGTGCCCCGATCAAAAGTGCCGTAAGCGGTTAATAATCCCTGCGCCCTCTGAAAGTAAGTAAACGCATCTATAATTACGGTACTTAATAGAAAAAAACCTATTGCTAACTTAATCTGCCTTAATGACTTAATATTATTTAATACCGTAAGGTATATAAAAAAGTACTGAAGCCTCTTTAAAAGGTAGAGTAGGCCCTTTGCAGGATCAACCGTTCCTCTAAAGATGCCAAGCAATGTGGAAAATATCATTACTAACGAAAAAATTATTATGGGTGAATTGAGAGGCGAGTTCTTAAAAGTATTCTGTGCTCTGCGTAAAGCCATACGGCCTAACCATCCCAAAAAAACAAAGATTATTACTATGTCGCTGATTCTTAAGGCCGCTGTTCTATCTAAAACTTCAAATAATTTTATCTCTGGAGATAACAAAACAGAAGCAATAAGTATATATAGTCCTGCCCCGGTGCTCACAAAAGAAATCAAAAGAACTATTAAGCCTATTGGAACAATTAACAAAACCAAAGATAAATCCATAGAATCTCTTAGAGAGATACAATTGTTGGACGTCTTGCAATGACAATTAAGTGTCCAGCCAAAGGTACCGTCCTTTTTTTCAGAAACAATAAATCATCAAAAGGCTCAAAGGCCCTGATAATTCTGGCAGCCCATCTAGCGTTAATTTTGTATGCAAGCTGAAGAAGAGCAAACATTCGGCCATGAAATTTGATTTCTTTGATACCAAGGTTATTCAGCTCATGCCAAATTTGTTTTGGTGTAACAAACTCACAGTGAACAGGTTCCTCGTAATTGATAAGACGAAAGAAGAATCTTCTTAATGTATCATAAATAAAGAAACCATTTAATGCATAACGATTTACCATGGTGAAGAAAAGTTGACCACCAGGCTTCAAAACACGTAACATCTCACGATAAGCCTGGTGGGTGTCAGTACGATGAAGATATCGTAACACCTCAATAGTCATAACAAAATCGAAACTTTCATCTTTAAACGGGAGATTGGTAATTATGCTATTTAGAATCGTAACTGCCGGATTACATCTCTGGGCAATGGAACGCATTCTCGCTGAAGGTTCAATACCTATAACATTAAACCCGAGCTGATGACACCTTTTCAACTGTTCTCCTGTTCCACAGCCGATATCGAGAATTCTACTGTCTTTGGGTAACCCTCGTAGAGTTTCATCCAGTAGAATTCCCAACTTTTTGCGCCCATAGCTAAAAGAAGACGTAAAATAATCCTTTGCCATATTTTGGTATTCAGTATCAAAATAATCTGCCTTTTTATCGTGAAATGTGATTGCTTTGTCCCGTATTCTTTCGGCATTTGTGCTTTTTAGTGTCGACTGATTGGTTCTGGCAGTTCTCCTCTGTATGTCTTTCATTGTTAAAATATCAAGTTGGCCTCTTTCCCTTAAATGTTGTGCATGCCTTAAAATGGATTCTAGAACATAAAATTGTTTATTTGTCTTGTAAGCAAAGTTTAAAGGATGAAACCATAAATGAAATATCTCTCCTGCTTTCACCGCTCGATTTAAACCCATAATTCCCATTTTAATTAAGTTTCTGGATGAGACAAGTCCTCGGACCCCAGTTCGAGCTAATAAAAACATACTATCAGGAATATCGACCAAACCAACTTCATCGAACGTTGCTGTTACTGTTTGTGGAGGGACTGCAATAAGAAAATAGATGAGATTCAATGAACGCCGAAAATAACGGCAGGGAATAGAGTCGTACCATCGATGAGATTTACCCCGATAAACACATATTCCGGCTTTTGACAGGAGGTTTCTATAACCAACTACATTATAGGGAAAAATAAAAGCCTCAAAAGGTAAATCGAAAACTTCATGTAGTTTTTTTGCCCTTTCAATGTCTGCCCTTACTGCATTGCGGTTTGTGATTCCTTCATGATATGGAAGGTGACAAAATGAGTGACTTCCGATTTCTTGTTTGGGTAAGGAGTCCCTTATCCATCCAATTATATCGCTTCCATACCACAACGGATCATTGTGATTTTTAGGATGTTGGAAGAACCAATCATGTTTAAGATTATTAGTAATGGGCCTGTTGATTTCAGGATGCACTCTTTCACCTTCCCATTTACACTCGGTCAGTAATAGATGGGCAACGACCGCCCAGGTAGCTCGGATATCGTACTTAGAAAAAAGATTGAGAATCCGCTGTACAATTTTCCGTTCGAAGTTAATCATGTAGCGAGTACTTGGTTTTATTGGTTTGTCACACATTCCCCATGCCAGCTCTAGGTCTATAGATATGGTAAATACACCTCGACTCTTCATAATCTCCTTTCTACTATTCACTTTTTAAAAATTCTTCTGAAATTAAACGATAAGACTCATTTTTGGGATCTAAAGATATTGCCTTATTAAGATTTTCTAATACTAATTCCCTGTAGCCTAAAATATTATATAAATTACCAGCAGCCAGATAATAATCGCCGCTATAGGGATTTAGACGGATTGCCCGATTATAATTATTTATGGCTAACTGGGCATAATCTTTATCTAAGAAATCAAAGCTTGCCCTTGCCGTGTAAATATTACCTAATGCATAGTAATAAGAAGAATCTTGCGGGTCTAGTTCTTTTGCCTTATTATATTCTTCTATTGCGCTGTCCCATTCGAAATTATCTTCTAAGATCTTGCCTTGCTCATAATGTAAGTAGGCCAAATAAGGTTTGATGATAGATATGGCTAAGCATAAAATAAAAAAGGCAGCTATCAGAAATATAAAGAGTCGTAAGATAGGGCTTAATTCTAAATTACACCAAAAAATTGTTTTTTTATTAGATTCTCGGTTAATTAATAGAAACGATACTGGTATAACGGCAACTATAATGGTGAAGATTGCGGCATTGGCAGGTATATGAAGATTAAAATCGTAGAAACTATGGATTAACAATCCAAAACCTCCGGAGAGGCTACCGACGATTAATGATTTATAATAACGGGGAATATTATTTTTAATCAATCTAACACCTATTCGAAAAATAGAAAATAATAACCAAGTAAATACACCTAGGCCCAGCAAGCCCATCTCTGATGCCAATTGCAAAAAATCCTGATGTGCGTAATTAAGGAAGTAGTTCTGCGCGGGGCTTCTAAATTGAGGATAAATAATGGAAAAGGTCCCTATGCCTGTACCAAAGATAGGATAAGTTTTAATAATCTTTAATGTGTCCTGCCAATAAACCCATCTTTCCCAAATCGTCGCATCAGGAGAGGTCTTAAAATGTAGCGTAAATAGCGGCGCTAAGCGCTGGATAATCGGCTGGAATCCATAAAAAGACACTGCCCAGATAAAAAGAGTGAATATTAATAATAAAATAACCCCTTTTCTTTTTAAAATGCCGCTGTATTTTGCAAGGAGTATTAAGAATATAATCGCGCCGATAAACTGAACCCAGCCACCCTTATCTTGGCAGAACAGCACTGCGGCAGCTATCATAACCGCTGAAAAGATAAAATAAATTTTTTTAATTATGTTTACCTCTAAAAATAATATTAAGGTTATAGGAAAAATTGTTCCGACGTAACCTACGAAATGACTGGTACTGGTAAAGGTAGAGAACATTGCATATGGCCAAAGGGAAGATATTGTCTTTTTATTGAAATATCCGATAATCCCGATAATAGAGATTATTATCGCTGAAGATACTATATATAAAGACAATCTTTTTAATTTAGAAAAGGATGTAAAATTATTGATGATAACGTAATATAAAATTAGATACGCCATCAATCTGGATATAGACATTTTGCTTATGTGCGGATAAATGGAATAGAATCTTGAGGCAATTGCTAAAATAAAGAAGATAATGATTGGGATATCTAAGGGGCTTCTATAGATAGTTAACCTACCACTGATACAATTCTTCAATATCCAGATAATAAAAATAAATAAGGTTAATAATTCAAAGACCGTCTGCGACCAAACCTCTACACAACCATAGGCAAGAGGCATAAATATAATTAAGGTGATTAAGCCTGCTTCGATTACAATATCGGTGATATTAATAATATAATTTTTTATCGGCATATTACATACAAAAAATGCGATTTCTTTATCAATCGCATTAAAAGTTACTTCAGCGTTTCCGCGAGAATAGTAATTTGAATCTTTAAAATATAACTTTTGGTTATTTTCGCTTTTCTTCCTTTGTGTATTTATATTTATAATCGTAATAATAATAATGCTCTTTTCTCTGGTCCACGTCCGTAATTACAACTCCCAATATATTAACCTTAAGATTTTCTAATATGGTTTTAACGCGGTGGGCTGCCTCAATGACGGTCTTACTGCTTCTTACGACTAAAACCGTTCCGTCGCAAACCTTTGATAGTACCGCGGCATCAGTGACGGGAAGAAGGGGAGGAGAATCAAAAACAATAAAATCGAATTTTTCTTTTGCCTGAGCAATAAACTGCTTCATTCTTTCTGAAGCAAGCACTTCTGAAGGATTAGGAGGAGGTGGGCCGCTGGGCAATATAAAAAGATTATTAACGGCATATTGCCTAATATATTTATCCATAGTCTCATTTTTCAAGAACATCGTAGAGAGGCCTTCCTTATTATCGATATCTAAATTTCTATCCAGGGAGGGATTTCTTAAATCGGCGTCAACCAATAAAACGCGTTTACCTGTCTGGGCAATCACGAATCCCAAATTGATTACTACTGAACTCTTGCCTTCTCCCGGGCTAGTACTCGTTACGACTAAGGTTTTTATATCTCTATCAATGCTAGCGAATTGAATGGAAGTCCTTAAGGCGCGATACGCCTCAGCAGCAATGGAATCGGGTTCATCAATACAAATTAATTCTGGCCTGATCATTTCTTTACTAGTTTTTTCTTTCTTACTGGAGCCCCGACAATATGAGGAATAACGCCTAATACCGGCATGTCCAAATAATTTTCTACGTCTTCAATCGTCTTTAAGGTATTATCAAGGTATTCTAATAAGAAAGCTACCATCAATCCCAAAATCAGCGCGATAAAAGGAGTTACAATTTTACCTTTCTGTTTGGTAGAAGGCAAAGGATCAGTAGGTAAACTCGCCAACTCAATAATCTTAATTTCCGGCTGATTACTGATTTGTTCCGTGACATCCATCTCCTTTAGTTTCCTAAGTAAATTAGTATATAAATCCTTATTTAAATCTACTTCACGTCTAAAATCTGCGTATTTCGCCTGCTTCTCTCCGAAATCCGGCTTTTGCAAAAACGAGAGTAGTGTCTTTTCTAAATTACGATTTGTTTCGATATCAGACTCCAAACTATTTATCACGCCCTTAACCTCATTATCTACCTGTTGTCTTACCATTTGTAACTCAGAGTTAACCCTAAGAACTTCCGGATGTTTTTCTTTGTAGATCTGTAACAGGTTATTCAACTCATTCTGCTTATCTAGCAATCTTTGTTTTAGTCCGATATTTACAGGTTGAGTCTCCCCTAGTCTTCCCGAAATCAACGAAAGGGCAGATAAGCTATCTTTCTGGTACAGCTCCTTTAAGGTCTTTAAGAGCGTTTCTCTTTCAGTTATAGTTGACCTTACATCAATAAGCCGCTGGTTTAATTGCTGAACAGTCTGAGCTGTTAAATCCGTCCTGTCTTCTATATTGACGAAACCCTCTTTCTTCTTAAACTCCTCTAATTTTTTCTCCGAAGCATCTAATTTTGCCTTTACCTCGCGTACCTGATCTTCCAACTTTGCGTAAACGCTGCCGATAAGATTTTCTCTTTCTTCTTTTTTTAGGTCGATGTACGCCTGAGTTATGGCATTGGCTATTTCCATTGCTTCTCGAGGATTTACATCTATTGCGGATATGGAAATTATTGAACCGGCCTGCTCCGCTCCGTAACCCGGTCCTGCCACGATGAGTGAACCTTTTATTCTTTTCATTAACATTTCTTTATTTTGCATATCCCAGCCCAGTAGCTTTATTGCCCTCTCAATAACGCCTTGGCTTCTAATAATTCCATATTGAGTTTGAAGGAATACGGGGTTTAATGCTACCCAAGGTTCGCGCCTGACTACTCGCTGTCCAGATATAGCCTCTATTTGCACGAATGCGCCCTCCACGGCGATCTGAGCAGTTGCTTGATAAATTAGTTCTTTTACCTTTTCTCTAGTTAAAATAAGCCCGGCTATCATCACAATGATAAAAGTAATGATAAAACCTTTTTTTCTTTTAGAAATTATACGCCAATAATCGCGTAGGTTGGGTTGTTGAGGAAGGGGCATATCGCCTTTCTCCTTAAAATAATTTAAAAAAATCGGCGCGGGACAACAATAATATCATCCGGCTTTAACGGAATATCCGCGGTCTCCTGACTAATGATACGGTTAATATTTACTTTTATTCTCTGTTCCTTATTGTTCACTTTCCGTTTTATATACACGACGGAAGAAGCAAAATCGCTAAGGCCTCCGGCAAGTGTAATTGCCCTTAACAGAGTCATCTGGCCTTCTAAGGTATGCGCACCCGGATTTTTGGCTTCACCGTAGACAAAGAATACCTGCCTTTCTATATACTTTTCTATATCAACTGTAACTAAAGGGTTTATAATATAATCTTTTCCGAGAAGCTCGGTAATCCTATCTCTTAATTGGCTGATAGTTAAACCGACGGCTTTGACTTTACCAATCAGAGGAAAATTAATATTGCCATCTGTATCTACCTTGACTTTTTGATTCAAATCATCGTGCTTCCATACAGTAACAAGCAAGCTATCTTCTGGCTTGATAATATATTCATCGAGAGCAAGGGATTTCTCTTGAGCCACGCAAGTCAATTGAAAAAATAATCCAACGAATAAAATACTTATAACCCGTTTAAACTTAATCATGTTCAAAAATCTAATTGTGCTTTACAGGTATAGAGATTATCCCTATAACTCTCTGTGGCAAATTCAGATAGTGTCCTACTATGTTTATAATTAAAACTTAAATTCAGCCATTTATATAACTGCTGATTTAGACCAAAACTAAAATCATACTTTTTTCTTTCCTTATCTTCCGCGGGGCCTGTTCCAATAAAATCCCCTTCCAGATAATCATCTATTTGAAAGGTTGTACCCAAATAAAGAGAAAGTTTCTGGGTAAACTGGTGACTTAAAGAAAGCGCTAATTTATTGGTATGGTATCTGCGGTAATCGGCAGATATAGTATTGGTCAAGCCAAAAGTATAGGTGCCACTTAAATCTGTAATATTAGAAATCTTATGTCTTAAGGTGCAATCCAATTTATAGCCCTCATCATCAGTGCCATCATCATAATCCGAGGTGTCATAGGAAAATTTTGCCTCTGTTTTAGTAACATTCGTAAGGTCATATTTTAAACCCAATATAACGGAGCGAATATCTGCGTCCTTTCCAGAAGCCGCTTCATAATGTGTCGGCCCGAAGCCATATCCAAAATAAACTGAAGTAATAGGGTTTAGATAATGTTCAATATCAACTTCTACTTTTTGGGAATCACTCTCTAAAGAACGGTCTTCACTATATGTTCTCGAATCCCTAAATTTAAAATGTGCTAAGTTGGTCCTGCCCCAGGGCATATAAGTAAATACGGTGTTTAGGCTGCTCGCATTTACCCGATCATGTGAACGATTAAAACGGTCAATCGTAAAAGGTACCAATTTAAATAAATCTACGGCCCCTGTTCCCTCGAATACTTCATCGAGTTGGAAAGAGAAAATATTAGATGGCTTATAGAAAAGGGTGGCGTCCAAACGATTGGTCTGTGTATCCCTGCTCGTTTTCTTCAAATAATAATCGTAAGTATAACTATAATCTAACCCTAGATAGCTCTGGCCGCGCGTCAATTTCAGATTTAAGGCAGGCCTGATAGTATATATCCAATCACCTTCCATATCATCCGCTGTAAGTTTTACATTATCGTCGTATTTTATGGTTGCGGCTATACTGGTACGCAACTGTGCACTCTCAAACATATCTTCCAAAAATCTATGGGATGCAGCAAACATTGACCTTTTGGGTTTTTCTCCAAGAAGAGATAATGCTTCTTCAGGCATAGTCTCCCCTGATAAAGACTCTAACGTCTGTTCCTGAGCAAGGGTTTGCAATATTTTTTCCTCTTCCTGTAACCGTAGTATCGTCTTTTCTACTCTATCCAGGTACACTCCCACCATTACATCCTTCGGCGAGAAAACTATCCCTGCGGCAAGGACATTCCTCGACATAAAAAGAAGGAACAGGATAATAACCGCTATAGCGCACCTTATATACCACTGCTTATTACCCACCTTATGGTCTTCAGTTCTCCTTTTATATTTAAATCAACGCCGTTGTTCTTCGGGTTGATAATATAAATAAAAGCCATCTACACCACCCTTGGCGTTCCACTGCACCGTGCTTAAAAAAGCACGCTCTTCCTTAGAGCTGATAAAATTTGGGGCTATCTTCAGGCTAAAACTGCCTTTAAAATGATTCATATTTTCTATGGGGAATAAAATATATTGATTTTCAGATTGGGCAAAAAAACCATTATTTTTAAATACGTCCTGTTTGGAAGTAATAGCGGGAGATAATTTACCGCCTAGCCCAAACTTAGGCGAAGTTATTTCGGCTAGACTATCCAGCTTACTAAACAAAGTCAGGCTTTTCTCGTCCATCAGTATCTCTTCGAGTTTTGTCTTGGGGGAGATCTTAAAATCAAATAATATTGCATCTGCAGGGTATTTACCTAGGTCAGACTGTGCGCCTATGCATATATATTCATCGGGAGTTAATTCTTGCGTCCATTTTCCTACGCTAGAACTTACTTCTATGCCGTTTATAAACATGGCGATGGATTTGTTGCCCGGTAAACTTGCATCATTCGCATAACTAACGGTTACCTCTATAGTACTACCCTCTGTCCAGGTAGGCTTCCAGTTAACTTTTCTGCCAGATGCAGAGCCATTTTCATATACGGCAAAAACTAGGTAGCCTTTTAGCATTTTTACTACGGCGAGATCTTTTGGCAAAATGGGAGTTGCTGGTGTTAGATAGGGCTGCAGAGAAGAAACCTCACCAGAAAAACTTCTTATAACTTCTTTCGTCTGCGCTCTTGAAACGATTTGAGATACCTGAAGGGGAGGGAGAGAGACATTATTTTTTTTCAATAATTCGATGTACGCTTCTTCTATTTTTTCTATATTGGGGTGGGGGTGTCTTTCTATTAAGTGCTGTTTATTTTCTTCCTCATAATTTATACCGAAAGGGCATTTCTTGCTTCCTAACGCCTCTTTTAAGGAAGCCCATCTTTTTTCTTTTTTAAACCTAAGGAACCATTCTCTATTTATATTATTGACGTTATTGAAACAAACTTCAGTATCGTTAATTATTTCATGTTTGATATTCTTTGCGCGAACCAAAATGGCTGCGAACCTGCCCAAAGTAAGCGGCCGGCTAACACTCCATCCGTCTATAGGCGCTATGCCATAATGCTCTAATATGGTTATGTAATCCTCTCCTTTAGCAGCGTCGGAAAGTTCTTTATTTATTCCTAACACCGCTGTAAACGATGCTGCGAACTCACCCTCGTTGATCCCGATTGTCTCTTCTTCTGCTGTGACATAAGAGAAGGCTAAAAAATACACACAAAATAACAATACGGCCCTTCTCATTATACCTTTTTTAGATTTTTTACTTTTTTATTTATATAATCAATGTAATCTAATATACGATCAAGTGCCGGGTCGCCTAATTCGATGAATCTTGCCCCTGCCTGCCATTTATCCGTGTTATCTTTCTTTTTTATATAGATTATTTGCGCAATTGCCTTGATGGGATTTCCGAAGGGGGGAAAATTAAGCTCAATCTCTACTTTATCGCCGATGTTTAATTTTTCTTTGGTAACAAACATAAGCCCGCCACCGCCGATATTGCGCGATATCGACAGGATGGGGTAAGAGCTTATGCTAGTGCCATAGCGAAGATACTTCAAGAGATGATACGTCCCCACCCGGGAATACCGCCTGCGATTCCTTAGAGTAATTTTTTTCATAATTATCCTATTTTAAGTTATTCTATAGTAAAATTCCATATTGTCAATATATTGTTTTCCTAACCCCAATAGTGCCATATCGTTAATATAAATGGGCTATTAGGTTCTCTTAATTAAGTAAGGGAGTCCTTTTTTACGAGTGGGGGGCGCTTAGCTTTTCACTAATAAAATTATTTAAGGCATTTTTAAACCGCTCTTTGCTGAATTTAAGGGATGATTGTCTTATATAATTACTATCGAAGGCGGAATTTTGGAATCTATTAATTTCTTGAATTAACGACGGGGGTGTTTGTTGGCGAAAAAACAACCCTGTTTTTCCTTCTATTACTATCTCTTCAGCGCCTCCCGCACAAAAAGCAACTACCGGTTTTCCACAGGCCTGCGCCTCCGCCATCGTCAGGCCAAAATCTTCATGGCCCGCAAATACAAAAGCCTTACAGCCCCGGTAAGCGTCTAGCAGAGATTCATCTTTGAGGTGGCCGGTAAACTCTATATTTCTCTTTGCCTTTTGCCTTAATTTCCTTAACTGCGGCCCATCTCCGACAATCCTCAACGGCAAATTTAATTTATTAAATGCCTCCACCAATATATCTATCCTTTTGTATGCCTTAAGCCTTGAGACAGTCAAAAAATAGCCTCTATCGCCGACCGCTCCCGGCTTAAAGTAATCTGTATCGCAAGGAGGATAGATTACCGTTGATTCTCTGCGATAATACTCCCTTATTCTTCTGGCCACGGTTTGGGATATAGCAATATAATACTTTACACTCTTGGAGGTCTTGATATCCCATTGCCGTATTCTTCTGGCCCAAAACGGCAAAAGCCATCGGACAAAGGGACTTAGGTATTCATGATCTAGATAGTCTTGATATAAATCCCATATATAGCGCATCGGTGTAAGACAATAGCAGATATGCATTGTTTTCCCATTTAAATTTACACCCTTGCCCCAGGCATGGGTATTGCTGATTACCAAATCAAATCCTTTTAAATCAAAAGACTTAACTGCTGCGGGAAAAAAGAAGATAAAATTTTTATACCCTTGCTTAGCAAAAGGAATCTTCTGCACAAAAGAGGGCCGAATATCCCAATTTTTATATTGCGGAAGAACTTTTTTATCGTAGACTATAGTAAAAATCGGCGCCTCAGGAAATAATTCATGCAATGCTTCCAGAACCCGTTCTGCTCCGCCGTATTGATTTAGATAATCATGGACTATAGCTACTCTCATAAATTCAAACTTTCATACTTATAATTTCCCATGAGTTCAAAGATTTCTTTATCAGTAATCGTTTTAATATACTGTATCTCTCTTCGTCTTTTTAAAGTATCTAAAATATGCGATAGATTCCAGGCCCACGCTGCTACGGCGCAGGCTAATAAACTCAATTTTAACTGCCCGTTTGCATCTATGTGTCTATTGAACCTGGCAATTTTGAATTTTAACAAACCAATTATATTTTTTAATAAAGTTCTGCCTTCGTAGTTCTTAAGCATTATCCTCAGTCTATTTCTCTCTAATAAATATTTTCCCTTTAGGTTATCTCTTCTAATCGTGCCGCCGAATTTATGATATGCTATAGAACCAGGAACATAAATTATCCTATAGCCCGCTAAATTTACTCTCCAGCCTAAATCCACATCTTCGTATATATAAAGAACCGGGTCAAAATCCCCAATTCTTTCTAAAACATCCTTTCTAATTAACATTGCCGCCGAACAGCCAAAAAAAACTCTTTTTTTACTATCATATTGTCCAGTGTCTTTTTGGAAAACTCCACGATCCCAAGCGTCGGCGTAAATATTCATTATTCCGCCGGTACTGTTTAAGATATCCGGCCGATCTTTAAAAAGGATCTTTGAGGCGCAAATACCTATTCTTTTGTCTTCCTCAATAGCTTTTACTAATTCAAATAACCAATTTTTCTCTACCTTAACATCGTTATCTATAAAAGCCAATAATTTTCCTTTTGCATTTTTTATTCCGATATTTCTCGCTTCGGCTACACCTCTATTGCGTCGATTTCGAATTATCTTTATGTTGCTGAAATTCTCTTTTATAAATTCATATGTCTTATCTTGCGAGCCATCATCAATCAAAATAACCTCCATTTTTTCTTTAGGATAATCTAAGTTGCCAATCGAAGATAAACAGCCATCTAAGTAATATCTACCATTAAAACTGGCTATTATTATTGATATAAATGGTAAATCCTTCATATGAGTTTTTTAAAAAATTCTTTAAAATCAAAATAAGTGCAGAATATAAATGCTAATATATCCATAAAAATTAATCTATGATTTTTATTCGCCATATCTTCAGATATCAATTTTATGGAATTAACTAAGTTAAAAACAGGGCGCATAATATATTTTTGTTTATAGTCAGGGTATTTCCACTGCCAAAAACTCTTAAGCACAGAAACAATTGTATCGCGACGCATGTGCATAACTTTAGCTTTAGGCTCATAGATTAACTTAAAGCTTCTTTCTTTTAGGCGTAACGACAAATCCACATCTTCATAATTATTCCTGTATTTCTTTTCATCATAAAATCCGACTTGCTTGATTGCATCCTTTCTTACGACAAGATTGCTTCCGGATAAAAATATAGGATCGGTTAATCTATTTTCGCCCCAATGATGTTTTAAATGAACCTGTCTCCAAGAATCTGCAATATTGTTATTGTATGTTTCTACTAATCTTCCACCCACTGCTACCACGTTTGGATTATTGAAATTCTTCATACATTCCTCAAGCCAATTTGAATCTACTATACAATCTGCATCCACGGAAGCCACAAAATTATTTCTTGCCTCCTGTAAGGCAATATTTCTTGCGGCAGCAAGACCTTTATTATTCTCATTATTAATTATTTTTACCGGAAATTTAGAAATAATTTCAGCGCTGCCATCATCTGAGCCATCATTAACAACCAGTATTTCGTCAACAGGATAGGTCTGTTTTAATATTGCCTGGAGGCATTTATCTATTGTCTTCTTAGCATTATAACAAGGCACATATACTGAAACTCGGTACATAATCTATTCCTGTAATGGATAGACTCCCATTAATTTTAAAAGAGGGGAGAGCAAGGTTAATTTTCTATGCATCCTGATATTCATCCCAAAATCATCGCAGCCTCGCCAGCAACCAACTGAAGCGCTTGGTTCATTGCCAATAAGTGAAAAATATGGATCATCTTTTTTAAATTTCCGGGTTTTCCTTCTAAATTCCCTTTGTTTCTCGGAATTCCATATCTGACTAAACCTCTGCTCATAGATATTACCTACAGGAATGCGATGACTCTTTAAGCAGGAATTAATAGAGCCGTCGGCATTAAGTCTAGCAAACAACCATCCAGCATAACAAGGAATGGCATCAATGATATCTTTATCATAATCGCCCCGGGATGCACTTTCAGAAGATATTTTTCTTATAAATTCGTCAAAATCAAAAAGTAGAAAGCCATCATTATTTTTTAAGGAATCGGCTAAATTAAGTAGTTCATTCCGTTGTTCGTCAGAAAGTAATAAAGAATCAGTATAATCGGATATTGCATCAACAGGTGCAAAGCTAACATAATCTGCCTTAACCTCCCGAGCAAAAGAGACCATCTGAGGCAACTCTTGATAATTTAAGTTAGTGATTACGTTATGCAATCTTACAAAAGGTATGTTTTTTCTTTTCTTGAAAGACGACAACAACGTCAACATGTCTTTTATTCGGTAAAAGGTATCTTCATCTTTGTTAGAATGAATCAATTTATAGGTCTTGGCGGTTGCTGCCCAAAGACTAACCGTTAAATAATCCAATTTTATCTCAATCAATTCCTTTATCAATCTCTCATCGATTAGTGTAAAATTAGTATGAACCTGACAGACTATTCTTTTTGTCTTGGCGTATCTTAAGATATCCATTATTTGATGATGCATAAACGGCTCTCCGCCACCGGAAAAAATAATCTTTCTTGTGCGCAACTGGTAAATCTCATCAATGAATTCCTTAACCAATTCGTATGGCAAACTTTTGCTTTTCGTCTGAGGGTTCATTTTTTTCTCTCTTAAAAGCGGGGAATTACACCAGCAGCCAATACAGTTATTATTACAATTATTGGTCAAATCAATCTGTACCCATTCCGGGCCTCTATAAGCATAATCTCTACTTCTTATGCCTTTTATAAATAAATAAGACTTAATCATTGCCTTAGGGCTTAGTTGATCATAAATCTTTTTGATTGTGTAAAATAACCCATATTTGTTTAGGTAATCAAAAAGTAAGCTTAGCATAACATTAATCCTTATTTGTTGAGCCAGTATTGTTCAATCTTCTCTATTTCTTAAAACAAGGTGATAGGCATTTAACAAATTTTTTGCGCTGATTTTCCAATTATACTTTTCTTCAGCTCTTTTTCTTGCCTTATCACCCAAATTTTTACGAAGTTTTTCATCTTCCAAGAGTCTTATTATTCCTTCCGATAGAGAATTCGCATCTCCTGAGGCGGTTAAGATTGCGCATCCATCTACCATTTTGCGAATCTCTCCCACATCGCTAGCTACAATTGGCTTTCCCGAAGCCAAATACTCTGCTATTTTTAAGGGGCTTTTGCATCTGGTTATTTCATTATCCTCAAAACAGGCAACCGCAATATCAGAAGAGGCAATGTACTCGGGAACCTCATTATGCCCAACCGCCCCGGTAAAGACTATCTTACCATCCAGAGACAAATCTTTGGCTAACTTTTTTAACTCTTTAAGCTTTAAACCGTCACCTACAATAAGAAAATCTGCCTTTATGCCTTTATCTAAAATTATCTTGGCTGCCTTAATAAACAAATGAGCATATTGCGCTCCCTGAAGTTGGCCTAGATATAACACCGTAGAACTGTTAAGATTATATCTTTTTTTAATTCTTTCACCGGAAATCCGTGGATTAAATCTATCTAAATCAGCACCCACATGCACATCGAACAGCATATTTTTATCTACGCCCAAGCTTAGACATAAATTCTTTAATTTTTGGCTGGAAACCGAGACGGTATCCACTATCTTTGGTATAGTCATCTCAAAAATGTGTAAGTACCATCCCACAAATTTAATAGGCGAGACAACCGAATCGTAGTAAATCTTTTCTTCCCAATCATCCCAGTCATAGTGAACTGGTTTATTTTTTAGCCAGCAATTTAACAAAACCGGCAATGCTACATAATGAAAGCATTTTTGAAAATGAACTACATTGGCCCAGTCTACAAGTTTGGAAAAATTAAAACAATTTCTTAATAAAGCTTTTATTCCATAATCTCTTTTGATTGGAATAAATTCGATATGATCTTTTATATATGGGGCGTTAACTGTATCTAAATTAAGAGGAAAATATACGAGCTTAATCTGAAGCCCCTGGCTGGCAAATTCTTTAGCAAAATTAACAATTCTTATAGTCCAAGGCTCGAGTTTGGAATTTACATCATGGGGATGAATCATCAATATTCTCATCTTAAGATATAAAATATATTTTTACAAATTCTTCTTAGTAAAAAAAGAAATGGTAGATGCGTACCATTATTAATAAAAATAGAATATAAAATAATTTAACTAATCGTTGCATTTCAATTTAAAATTCAACTATAAATTTCAAATTAATAAATCACTTTCTAAAATATTCTTTTAATATTGTGTTGGCGACGTTTTCTGCCAAAAGATGATTTCCTAATTGTGTACAATGACCAAATTCACCGCCAAAGATATCAGTAAAATAATCGGTATATTTGGCTTTCCTTAACGCCTCCTTAAATACTTTTTCATTATCTATGAATATGATTCCATCTGTTTTTTTAAATATTTTCTTGAGTGGCTCAACGCTTCGCACCGGATATTGCACACATACAAGCTGTATTTTTCTTTTATCTAATATTTCTTTAAGCTTTTTGTAATTACTACGCATCACAGGAATATAATATCCATGTCTTAAATCATTTACTTTTTCATAACATTTTTTTGCGGATTTATGTTGGCCTATTTCTCTATATAAAATTGCCAGACAACCAAATGCTTCCTCGTTTCTGGGATTTATCTTAACGGCCCTCTTAAGCGCTTTCTCTGCCTGGGCAAATTTTCCATCCATAAAATAACGAATTCCTAAGCTTGCATAAGCCCCATCACAATTAGGGTCTATTTCAATGGCTTGCCTAAGCGCTTTCTCTGCTTGGTCAAACTTTCTTTCCATAAGATAGCAGTCTCCCAATACTAAATATGCTCTTACGTTTTTGGGATTTAGCTCGACCCATTTTTTAAGAACTTCTTCTGCCTGAGAAAATTTTCCTTGCCCACCATAGAGACTTACTAAATCTTGATATATTGCGTCGTCTTTAGGATTAAGCTCTAGGGCTTTATTTAAATAATCTTCGGATTCAACATATCTTTCTGTTTCTCGATAAAGCCCTCCTAATTCCTTATATGCCTGGTAGTTTTTCAGATTAACTTCTATTGCTTTTTTAAGCGAGGCTTCATTCAGAGGGTAATTTATATTATTGGAATTCTTTTCTTTTGTTTCGGTAATAGCGAGATTCGAATTTGGAAAAGTAATATATTTTTTATCTTGAAATTTATTTATTATGTGCAGCCGAAGCAATCTTATAAATTTGTAAATTTTTAAAGTCCTAAAATATGAAAGTATACTTTTACCTTTTGCAAAAATTGGATTATAGGGAATATGCTCGCCCCAATCATTTATCCCCATCATAGTAATTACCATATGAGGTTTATATTTGTTAAGGTTATCGTCGAGCTGATTCAGAACAGCTACAGTATTGGTTCCAGCTACACCTTTATTTATCACGCTAAATTTTATTCCAATGTTACGCTTATTCAAAATCTTTTCTAACTGGCTAGGATAGGAATTTTCCTCTCCGCAAGCAGTTGTAGACTCTCCCAAGCACATGATACGAAATGAATCCTTCCGTCTAAGAGAGACCTGATTTCTATATTCCTGCCGAGCAAGAAAAATAGCCCCGCCAATACGCAACCCCAATTCCAAAATAAAGAAAAATAACAAAATTCCCAAGATTATTAGCATTATCTTCTGCCTGAGGGATATTTTTATATGTTCGGGGTTGCTACTAAGCATATAACTTTTTTTATTAGCTATAATAAATAATAAAGCTATTTCACTTCATCATTGAGATGGTCACATCAATTAACCTTGCAAAATATAATTATTTTTTTACCCGCCTTTCTGAGGAGAAAAAATAAATCGTAGAGAATAACCATTATAAATAAAATAAAAATATGGACTATTCTATATATTCTTCGCATATGCCTTTAGGTGAAAGCATGTTTTATCAATACATCAAACTGCCTGTTAAACTACCTGTTGAAATATTTTTTCAATATCACATTGGCTATATTTTCCGCCAAAAGATGGTTCCCTAATTCTGTGCAATGACCAAAGTCACCGCCGAATATATCGGTAAAATAATCTCTGTATTTTGCCTTTGCCAGCGCCTGTTTAAATACCATTTCATTGTCTACGAAAATAATCCCTTCTGGTTTCTTAAATATTTTCTTAAGCGGCTCAACGCTGCGGACCGGATATTGTACACATATAAGCTGTATTCTTCTTTTATCTAATATTTCTTTAAGCTTTTTGTAATTATTACGCATCACAGGAATATAATATCCATCTCTTAAATTATTTGCTTTTTCATAATATTTTTTTGCGGATTTATATTGGCCTATTTCTCTATATAAAATTGCCAGACAACCAAATGCTTTTTCATTAGTAGAATTTATTTCGATGGCTTTCTTTAACGCTGCTTCTGCTTGAGGAAATTTCCCATCCGCAAAATAACAGTCTCCTAAATTTTGATAGGCTCCATCGGATTCGGGGTATATTTCAATGGTCTTTCTTAACACCTTCTCTGCTTGTTCGAATTTTTTTTCCATAATATAACAACGCCCCAATAATAAATATGCTCCTTCATTTTTTGGATTCAGTTCAATCCATTTTATTAAAACTTCTTCTGCCTGAGAAAATTTTCCTTCTCCAGTATAAAGACTTACTAAATCTTGATATATCGCTTCATCTTTAGGATTAAGCTCTAGGGCTTTATTTAAATAATCTTCGGATTCAACATATCTTTGTGTTTCTCGATAAAACCATCCTAATTCCTTATATGCCTGGTAGTTTTTCGGATTAACTTCTATTGCTTTTTTAAGTGAAACTTCATTTAAAGTGGAATTTTTATTATCAGAATGATCTTCTTTTGATTCGATAATAGTCAGATTTAAATCTGGTGAATTAATAGATTTTTTTACTTTAAATTTATTTATTATGTGCAGCCGAAGCAATCTTATAAATTTATAAATTTTTAAAGTCCTAAAATATGAAAGCATACTTTTACCTTTTGCAAAAATTGGATTATAGGGAATATGCTCGCCCCAATCATTTATCCCCATCATCGTAATTACCATATGGGGTTTATATTTGTTAAGGTTATCGTCAAGCTGATCCAGAATAGCATCAGTATTAGTTCCAGCTACACCTTTATTTATCACGCTAAATTTTATTCCAATGTTACGCTCATTTAAAATCTTTTCTAACTGGCTAGAATAGGAATTTTCCCCTCCGCAAGCAGTTGTGGACTCTCCCAAGCACATGATACGAAATGAATCCTTC
>JAUYCY010000193.1 GCA_030692055.1 Candidatus Omnitrophota bacterium
TGGCCAGAAGAATAAAAAAAACAACTACAAAAAATATGGAAATACCCAAATACTGTCTCTTCAAATAGGCCTGAGCCCCCACCCGCACTGCTTGTGCGATTTCCCTCATCTTATCCGTGCCCTCATCCATTCTCAGGATGCTTAAGACTAGATAAAAGGCAAAACCTAAAGCCATAATCGAACCCACCGGTGCTAACAACAACAGATCAAAACTCATTTTACTACACTCCTTTCAAAAATAAACTCAACACAATTAATTCTTTAAGTAAAAATTTTTAATATGTTAACACAAAAACTATGCTTGTCAATAACAATTGCACTATCCGAATTGACAAACTATACTGAAGAATATATAATATTAAACAAACTAAACATTCGCGTATAAACTAATAAATATATCTTTTTATTTTTAATGATAAAAATACCTGAAAATAAAATAATTTTTTAGCGCAAAAAATGATTCTGTATATTTTAACCTTATGGGAGGAGCATAATTCCCTGGGGATATATATCCCTGAGTCACAAAAGAACGGTATTTATAGAAACTTAGCGTATTATTAAATAACAATGTCGCTTATAACAAAAGATATTATATCAGATTTCCTCAGAAATAATAGCTCCTTATGCATGCAAGCAACTGGTGACAGCATGTGGCCTTTTATTCGGGAAGGCGATTCAATATCATTCAAAATAGTTAATTTTAAAAATATCCGTACAGGTGATATAGCTGTATATATTAAAAATAAAAATATACCTCTTATTATTTCTCATAGGATTATTAAGAAAACAGATGACGCATTAATAATAAAGAGTGATGGCGCGCTTTTTCATTATGACATTATTCACGAAGATGCTTTGATTGGCAGGTTAAAAAGCATAACAAGAGACGGCAAAAGCATTAGATTGGACAATAGAATTCATGACATATTAAATAAAATAATCGCTTGGTTTTCTTTAAACATACCAGTTGTCCTGTTTATTTTTAAACATTCTTTCTTTTTGCTATTTTTTTTATTAAAATGCCTGGATAGAATAATCCATGGCAAAACAAAAGTATAGGATTTCTTGAAAATCTATGATTTAAGATTTATACAACTTAATATACTAAGATGCGACTTTAGGGTTTGGATTTTCCCAAGCGCAACAAATTTTACAAAATGCGATTGCTAATTTTTCCTCAGCAATTATGCATGGCTTAACATAAATCTTTTTAGCATTTTTCTTTGGATTAGTTTTCATCTATACCTCTTTTTTTTAACTAATTATCTATTATGGGTTTTAAACATGATGCATTCGCTAGGTTGCTTTTGGTTAGGAACACTACAGCTGGACAATGCTTGCAATAAGAATTTAACTTGCACTCATTGCATACCCTAGGCTCTTGAAGCAACGTTTCTCTTAATATTGATAACATTTTAGATTCTTTCCAAATTTCTTTAAAACTTTTATTTCTTATATTTCCAGCTGATATACGCAAACTAGTGCAGGAATATACTTCTCCGCAAGGACCCTATAACAGTAAACTTTTTTTTAAATTCAGATAAACTTACATGATTTATTTCTATATAGTATTGTGGTATTTTTTCAACAATAAATAGAGAAAATTCTTCTTTTATAGCCCTAAATAAACATGGATTATCTATTCTGATAGAAAATACCAAATTACATATTTCAATATTAATCATGTAATATATATTAGCACTTAATAGTCTTAAATACAAATAGTACGATACTTAAGTAAAGTCATAGTTTTATGAGACAAGTGCACAGCGTTCCGCTTCCTCAAGATACTTAAGGCCGATAGAACGCAAAACCTAAAGCTAAAATCGAACCTACCGGTGCCAATAACAATCACTCGATGCTAAGAACTTTTTTTATTTTACTATTTCTTTTACCAACCCCTCTGCTCGAGCATGAGCAACCTCACAAAAATAGTCAACCGGCATGTCTAATTCCCCTGTCTCAAGATAGGCATGGGCCGGGCACCACATACACAGGTTTATTATCGGGCACTTTCTGCATTTGGCGAGAAACTCTTTTCTCTTTGAATGCATATCCCTGACCTTCAAAGTGAAGTTCTCGAAAGCATCCTTTAGGCTCTCTTTCTTCAGGTCAACTACGCAATCCGGATGGCACAATGAAGAGCATAACCGGAAAAAACCGTCGTAACTCACGGTAAAACTGCCCTGACCCGCCCCGCAATGAAAGAGGTGATCGCAGTTTATATGGGAAAAATCCGGATTTATAAGTTTACTACAGTTTTTTTCGAGCGCCGCCGAGCGTTCGGAATCCAACTTTTCCAGGGCAACTATTTCTTTTGGGGAAAGCCGTTCCCGCTGTATCTGACGGTTTCTTGCCGCATCGCCGTCAAACCTTAGATGCAAAAACGGGTCAAAACGAAAATAGTCCTTGGTTCTTTCCCGGCAAAACCGCGCAATCTCAGGCAACTCGTGGACATTTGAACGCAGAGCCATTGCCTTAAGGCGGACCTTAATGTTGTTTTTAAGCAAAAGGCTCAAGCCGAACTTAAAAGCACGAAAGGAGCCGGAATTCCCGGTTACTTTCTCATAGGTTTCCTTAGTTACGCCATATACCGTTACTTCAATATCGCGCGGAGGATACCTTTTAAAAAATTTAATATGCTCTTGGGTAATTAAGGTAGCGTTGGTAAAAACCGATATCAAAAGCCCTTTTTTCTTAATATAGAGGTAAATATCAAAGAAATCCTCTCTTAGCAATGGCTCACCACCTGTAATCAAACACCATAAAGCCCCTAATTCAACTGCCTGATCAACTATATTTTTTATTTCCTTAAAAGAAAGCTCATTACTAATGGTTTCTTTATCATTGGCCGGCAGGTTTATATAGCAATGCCGGCAATTATTGTTGCAGCGGGCAGTAATCTCCAAATCAAAAGAAACAAGGTTCCTTTGATTCTTAAATTTTCTCCAAAGAGAGAACCCGGACAGAGGAACTGAGTTTATAAAAGAATTTTGGATTTTATTAATCTCCTTGCAGAAAAAAGAACCTGTTTACAGCACCAAAAACAAAAAGGTAGCAGCTTTAGTTTACTTAAGAAACCTATAAGAAACCGCTCAAAGCCAAGGCCAAGCTTAATCAACTTACCATTTCTCTCTATGGCAGTTACAACTCCCAGGATATTCTTTCTGGGAATCAGGCCGGCTGCTTCAGTAATATTGTCCCCTTTTATAAAATAGGAATTTCCCTTTTTCCCTATGACTCTATGGATAACAAACTTTCCTGAACAGGGGTTTATAAATGCTGCTGATTGCCCAAAACCAATCGTAGAGTTATGAATAGGAGAAACTGTAACTACATCTTTATCTTTAATAAGAGGCGACATACTGAAACCATTAACTTGAAACCGAAAAGACGCGCCTTTAGCAAAAACTGACTGCAGCAATCCAGCTAAATCCATCGCGGAAAGCAGAATCTCATTCTGTTGCAGCAACAATCATTCTCCTTTTTAACAGCTCTTCAGTAAGCCCTAGAACATCCTTTTCGATTTCTTCAATTGGTGCCTCAAACTCCGCGGATAACTCCAGCGCAATCTCTTTGAAATTTTTTTTTCCATCCAATCTTTTCCAGATTGCCCTACCGGTTTCATTGAGAGAGAATATTGCATTTTCTAAGTCGCCTATGCCTGAAGTTATAGGTATAATAATAAATTCGCCCTGTACATCACGGGCTACCACGTCTTCAGACGATTTATAAATTGCATTAATATCAACTTTCTTTTCCATAAGCACTATCTCCTATTCTAACTATTTGTAAAATTATTTATTCTCTCCTTCCAATCTTCCACCTCCCAGGCTTTCTCGTTTTCTTCAATCAAACCAAGAAATCGTGCTTGAGCATGGGCAATTTCGCACAGATATTCAACCGGCGTATCCAAAGTGCCGTGCTCCATCCACGAGTTTGCCGGGCACTGCTCGCAGAGGCCCCTTAAGAAACATTTGGCGCAACGCCGAAGATATTCTGGATCATTGGCTTTTTTCTCTCTCATCTTTGGAAAAAAATTTTCCAGCGCATCTTTAAACGAACCTGCTTTGAGATTATAAACGCACTCCGGATACCTGAGCATCATACAAGACTGGAAGTTACCGTAAGCATCTACACATCCGCTGCCTAAGCCTGAACCGCAGGAAAAAAGTTTATCACTCGCCGAATGCATAAATTTAACGCAAAACTCCTTTATTTCTCTGGTATACTCATCTTTTCTGCGCATCAAAACCTTAAGGCCTTCCTGCGTGGATAAACGTAAACTTCTTATGCATCTATTCTTCTTTTCTTCCCTGCGGTTACGCAAGTGAAAAAACATAGAATATGACGGCGGCTTATCCATCCCAGGAATAGTCGCTGCCCACTTTTCAAACTCATCTATCTCTTCTTTATTTGGCGGGAGTAACGCTGCCTTGACTACAAAAGGAACTTTTTTCTCCAAAAGCAGGTTTATCCCTCTCCAGCAGGCATCAAATGAGCCAGCTGTGCGTGTTACTGCCTCATAGGAACTCTTTTTCATTCCATAAACGCTAATTTCAATTTTTTCTAATGGCACGATATATGTAAATAAATCCGCCAGCTGGGGTGTAATCAAGGTGGCATTAGTAAAAATTAAAACCGTTAGGCCCAATCTTCTGGCGAATAAATACAGCTCCGTAAAATCCTCCCTTAAAAGCGGCTCCCCCCCGGTAAACCTTACGGTCAGATAACCTAAAGCTGCGGCTTCTTTGAGAATATTCTTGACTTCTTCGGTAGAAAGCTCTTTGTTCTTCGCATTCATATCATCCACAGGCAAATTTATACAGCAATGGATACAATTATTATTACAACGCTCAGTAAGTTCCATAACCAATCTGCCTAAAAGAGGAGACTTGGTCTTCCATAGGGATGCATGGTTATTTTTTTTAGTTACAACATAACTATTGGTTGACATTTTTAACCTACAAATCTTCTAACAGATTAATTACCCTTCCACTCTTGTCAAAATAAAGTTCATAACAGGGAATTGTATTGCTGACACTCTCCAAAAGCGCCAAAGACTTCTCCCACCAATCCACAGTAACAAAAGGCCTTATCAGGTGGGCCAAAAGTTTTCTGGCGATTATTTTTTTATCTTTCAGAGGCTCTAAATAATTCCTATCGGATTTATTCAAAAATAAAATTGCTTTTAAAGGCGCGGAGTTTGCTGATATATCCGGCACATCCCCGTGGCTCCACGTTCCGTAAATCTTGAAACCATCGGGCTGTTTCCTGATAATAATCCTATCATCGCAAAGTATCTCAGCATTACCTTTTAAAATGGTTGCCATTGTGGATTTGCCCGCTTCAGCATGCCCCACAAAAAGCAGACCATTGCCCTTGAAATTCACGCCGCAGGAATGCAAATAACAGCCATCCCTATTAGCTAAAACACGCGCGAGGAGTATTTGGTCTGAAGAAAACATAGTCAGAGAGTGTAAATTCCCTTTTAAGAATGTTCCTTCCTCATCTCTGTAAATTCTGGCACGGGTATGGTCGGAATTAAATGCTGCAACGCGGTGCAGGCTTTTATCCCCTTGTATCGGCGAAATCCCTAAATAAATCCATGAGCCGTTGTTTTTATATATTGCCCAGGGAGGCTTGCGGTAAACCTCATTCGCTAAACCTTTGCCATCTAAATCAGGAAGCGAAAAATGAAGCCGGATAGAAATATTGTCTTTTCCGGGGCCCTTAACCTCAAATTGTTTAAATTTGGAATTGAATGTATCGTTTTTTATTGGTAAATCCGATTCTACTTGTATGGTAATATCCGCAATTTTAAAGTAACGCCGATGGTTTTTCTGCCAGTTCTCTTTGAATTTTCTGTTTTCTTTGGCTATAGCGCAGAGATATTCGACCTTTTTATTAAAATCTCTGTGCTCTAGATATCCATAAACCGGGCAAAAACGGCAGTCTTTCTTGAATTCACAGAAACTGCAATTATTTTTATATTCTTCTGTAATTTTTACTTTTGTAGCTAAGGAAGGGATGAAATTATCCCAACAGTCTTGAAAATTCCCCTTTCTTAAATCATAACGCACTTCATCATCTTTGATAAAACGACAGAAAGTCATCTTGCCGTAAGGGTCAATATGGAAATTGCGGCGGTTATTTACACAGGAGAAAAATAGGTATTCGCCGTTCGTCACTTGATGGCAACCGCTATTCTCTTTCTTAATCCATTCCTCATAGGACAAATTCGGCTTATCCAGTTCAACTACTTCTTTGGGTGGCAGCCTTTGGTGGATTATTTCGGCATTCCTTTGCCTATCACCGGATGCAGAAAGAAATAACCAGGGCGCCCCTATCCTGTAATACTTGCTTAAAGATTCTGCTAATTTTACCATCTCTTTAAATTGATGGTAGCTATCTTTCATTGGGATAAGTTGAACTATAAAACCCGCTCCTGTTTCTTTCAGATAAGCGAATCCGCGCATAGTTGCCTCAAATGAGCCGGGATTGCAGGTAATATGGTCGTGAACTTCGGCAGTTGCGCCATAAAGCGCGACCATTTTCACCCCTTTTCTTGCCATAAGTTTTGCTATTTTAGGCGTAATCAAAGTGCCATTGGTATTTATAGAATAAGAATTGGAATGATTAGTAATATAATCAAATATCTCTGAGAAATCCGGCCTTAACATCGGCTCGCCACCAGAAATATACCACTTGCGGCAGCCCATTTTCCGTGCCTCATCGGCAATTTTCCTTATCTCTTCAAAAGTAAGTTCTTCTCTCTTCTCTGAAGAATCTGGCGGGATTCTCAACCAGCAATGCCGGCAGTTATTATTACAGCGGTAGGTAAGGTCAATACTGCCTTCTAAAGGCAGGCGGGGCAAATTATTTATTTTTATTTCTTTCAGATACTCTTGTATCATATTTCAATTATAAGTAGAGACTTATCTTGGTTCATACTTTTTAAGAAAATTAGGGCGGGCAACAATTTAAAAACAAATCCCCACCCGCCCTTTGCATTACCCCAAAGAGAGGTCTTGCATAGCCCCTTATACTACGCAGGTAGAATCCGTAGATTCTTACCACCTTTGCGTTAGCATTGAGCGAAGTTGAAGGACCAAAAGCCAAAGAAACCAAGGGCTAATGGGGGAGGACTCAAGATACACAGGCATCCCAACAGGAGGTGCAAGTTATGTAACACTGATGGTCCTCCTGAGCATCGTCATTCACCTTTGGCGTACAAGCACAAACTGCCAAAACAGACTCTTCAGGTTTTCCCCTCATTAAGATAATTAGCTTTGGCTTATCCCATTTTTCTTTTTTCTTCTCCATAATATATCTCCTCCTATAATCATCAGGTATAATTAAGGATTATACCTGATGACAAAGATTAATAAAAGATTGCAGAGATTAAAACATTAGACGCCTTATTTCGCAACTTTTATTTCCAAAAGTTTAATAATGAACCTACATCATAGCCAGATATTTTTAGATAAGACAAATCTTGGGATCATCTCTGCAATATGTAAATAATATTTTTAGACAGTATAAGTGTCCAATTTAGAATATGCTTTTACTGTACATATTGTAAACTACTATTTAAATTGTTTCAATATAAATTTTACTTGTCCGTGGGTGACAAAATTCACTCTTAGATTGTCTTTTTCATTATTATGCGTTCAACCGCTGCTTTATTCTTATCGGTTAAAAAGATATCCTTAGAGACGGATACTTCTTTAAAACCCATATTTTTAAAAAACCTTTCTAAACCTGCATCTTTAAATACGCTTAGTGATACATCTCTTATTCCTAGCTTTTTCAATACGTCATCTGCCTGATTAAAAAATTTCTTCTCTATATTTGTACCCCTATAACGAGCCCTTAATTGAGCTTCGCACAACCACCAGCCGCAAAACAGGCAGCTACCGGGTTTTAAGAAAAAGGATAGATACCCTGCGGATTTAGAGTTGACTTTAAGGGTAATTTTCCATTTTACCAGTGCGGATTCTCCCTGCAAAGAACTCTTTAGATCTTCAAGAGAAAGTTTTCTAAAAAACCTACTATTAGGCCTTGAGCTAATAGGCGCCTGTAAACAGAATTCAATTTTACTATTTATGAACAAAAATCCGGTTAAGACTCGATAAAACTTATAATGCTGCAGGTAGTTATGCAAATAGGCTAACCGGTTCCAATAATATCCGCCCAAACCGCCCAAATAAATATAAATATCCAAAAATAACTTCATGGCTAAAGGATATTTCCTTGGCCGAGTACCTAAGATCATGCCATTTCTTTCTATGCGCGTCACGATACCCAGAATATCTTTATCAAAACTGGGGCCGTCATTGCCAAATCTCGCTGTATCCGGACGCGTAACAATATAATCCTGTCCGTCTTGGCTGCCTTTATCAATTGTGCGATGGGCAAACAAACGGTTGAAACGGCGGTAGACTGCGATATCTCCTACTTGAATTTGCCCGGCACTGCGAGGTTCAAGATGCAAAGCATCTTTGGGCCTGATGCAAGGGTACATACAGGTGCCCTGAATATAAAACTTGATCATCTTCTTTTCCAAAAATAAACGGCCTAATTCAAACATTTGCAAGACTAATCCGGCCTCCAGATTATTATTCAAAAAAAATAAAGATGCTGGTATATTATTTTTATCTATTTTTTCGCAGGCAGGAGCATTCTGATAAATCTGGCTGCAGAAATCCTGATAATTCAGATCTTTACATATCACTTTAAGCAAGCCTCCTGCGGTTAGCGATATCCGGCATATTCATTCTTACTTTTAACTATTTTTCTTATAGTTGCTTTTAAAATTAACACCAATAAATAGTATGGAAAATATAAAAACCGTAACCTATACCATAAGTGAGTTTTGATACTATAAGGTGACAACTTATAAAACTTAGCAAATTGTTCCTGCGGCATTTTTATGATCATACTTACCGGTTCCCAAAAATTATCATACACCAGAAAGTGATTTTTTAAAAAAATATTTCTGCCCGTTAAATCTTGGCCCAAAAAAGTATCTTTCAAAATAAAGCCTTCAATTAAACGCTTCTTATAATTAACTGGGGTTAAACTATTCAGTATTAAATTGGGCACTTGAATATCAAAAAAAATATTTGCCTGGATAAGCCTAAAATATAAACTGGCGCACATTTGCCCATTTTTGGCTTCCTTCAGGATATAATCCCAATCTAAATCTTTATATTTAGTCAATAAACAAGCAAAATCGCAAGCTGACTTTAAAGAAAGCACGTTTCCGAAACGGCGCAGGTGCAGCGTTAGACAAAAAAGCGTATCCTCAGGCGACAATAGAGCAACTTCTCTTTTCCCAACTTGCAATTTTCTTATCCTCTCCCAAAGGGATGGCAGTAACCATAATTTTCCAGGATAATCTAGCAACCAATGTAACTCCAGTATAGAAAACATTTTCCCGCTTTTATTTTTTGCAAAAGCAATATGGTAATTTTTTCTTCTCCAATAATCTTCTTTAAATCCACAGAGTTCCTTCTGGTATCCCAAAGTTTCTAATAAGTTTTCGGCTTGAGAAATTTTTTGTTTTTTTATTAAGATATCGATGTCGACCATCGGCCTTAATCCAGTCTTACCATTATACATATTATCAATAAGAAAAGCTGAGCCTTTTAACGGTAGCAAATCTACACCCTGTTCTCGGAAAATATCCGCAATCTCTAAAAATTCTTTTTCCAGGCCAGCAAGGTACGCTAAAACAAAATAGTAAGTTTTCTTCAATAAATCAACTTCACCGCTAGGAAGCAAAGCAGAGTAATTTTTAAGACAAGAATAGGCAAAAGAAGATAATTCATGCTGCGCCAAGAGCGAATTGAAATACTCCCAATTAACCGACTCTTGGGCCAATATTTTTTCAATCTCCGGTAGCCTACGGTCATTGACTATCCATTGAGCAATAAGGGAAACTAATCTTGCTTCCTGACTAATTGGATACTTGCCGATCTTAATAATATTGATTTCCCACCTCAAACCTGGTTCTGGTTTTTAAAAAAATCCTGATAAGACTGACTTTTAGCCAATAACTGCGCATGCGTCCCTTCTTCTATTATGCTTTTCCCTTTTAAGAAATATATCCGGTCAGCATCCTTTACGACAAATAACCGGTGGGAAATAACAATGGTACTTAAATTGCGCCTTTTTTGTCTTAAGGCCGCAAGTATCTTCTCTTCCGTAAACGCATCCACTGAAGATATGGCCTCATCAAGAATAAGCAAGCAAGGCTTTCTTGCAATTGCCCTGGCCAGGGCAACTCTTTGTTTAAGTCCATGCGACAGCAGACAGGCATCTTCTCCGGTCAATGTATCGAGCCCCTGCGGCAACTCTTTTATATAATCCTCAAGGCCTGCAATTCTAGCTGCCTCTTCTATCTCTTCTGGAGTTAAGTTTTTTAAACCACCGCTAATGTTCTCCCTGATGGAAACATCAAATAGCAGTGGCTGTTGAGTGGCAATGGCTATATTTTTCCTTAAATCATTTAAACGTATCATCCTCAAATCCATTCCATCCAATAGCACCTCTCCTTGACTTGGTTCATAAAGCCTGAGGATGAGATTAATCAAAGTACTCTTGCCGCATCCTGATGAACCCACAATCGCCATCCAAGTATGAGGCGGAATATCCAAATCCAATTCTTTAAAAATTAACTTCTTCTGTTGATACCCAAACGTAACATTATTAAATTGAATAGACCCTTTGATAGACTCCAAACTACTTGCTCCGGGCAGGTCTTTTATCCCGGGCTGGCTATCCATAATTTCAAGAAATCTTTCCAATGATACGGATTCCTTGGCAACATATTCAAATCTATAACTCAGGGACTCTAATAAGCTGCCTAATTGCATAAGATAAAGCATTGCTGCTGTATAGCTGCCAATCGTCAATCTGCCCTTAATAATAAGCCAGCCTCCAAAAAGGGTTACTATTCCATAGACAGCCTTGGACAAAAAAGACGAACTTAAAGAATTAAATATAGACCAACGAAAACTTTTTATCCCTAAACGGATATTTTTGATCAATGATCTTAAATAGGCATGCCTTTGATAGGACTCTAAACCAAATGCTTTAATTATTAAAATCCTGGAAAAAGCATCATGGATTTCCTTAGACAATTTAGCGCGGCACTCCCAAAGTTCTCTATAGATGGGGGTAAGCTTTCTCTGAATATAAACGCTATTGATAAGAAATAGAGGGCTAAGCAATAATAAAATTATGGTCATGGGTAAATTAACCCAAAGCGAAATGACCAAAATAATAACCAATTTAAATAAATCCGCTAGAAGGCGTGGGCATTGCTCAACTGCAAAATCAGCCTGAGCATCTACATCAGCTAACCTATAAGTATTCTCTCCTGCGGATTTAGACTGAAAAAAATCTAATTCAAAAGAATAGAATTTCCTGATAAATCTATTAACGAAATTAAGTTTTAATTTTATCATCATCTTATTTTTTACTATATCTTCTAACACCAAAAATAATGTGCTCAGAATGAATATTGCCGCCCCCCAGACAGAAATATGTAGAAATTTGCCCAAATTCCTAGCTAAAAAAGCATCATCCATATATAACTTGGAAAGAAAAGGCGAGACTAAAAGGAAACTGCTGGAAACCAGTTTCAATAAAACCAAAAAAATTATCTGTTTTGTATAATAAAAGGGGAGTTTTTTAAAAAAATTCTTAAAATTTTTAAAATATGCCATATTCCTCTTGCTCCAGATTTATACCTAAATAACGAACTCAACTGATAAATTAAAGCTTCAGATATCTATATACCCATAATCCATCAAGCTCTAAACTTAAATCTAGTTTATATCTCTTACTCATTTCTAAGTTTACAGCTTCAGAATTTTTATCTAATTCTTTGCCGCGTTGCCAATCACAAGAAACCACCCATATTCTCTTGGCACTAATAGAAGCCAACTCCTCAACACTTACAATTCCTGCGCCGGATTCATATGGCCTATTCCAATTAGAATCAATCATTTTTGAGGCGAATAAAAAATTCTGCGCTATCTCTTTATTCCTAGAATAAAATTTAAAAACTTCCAGCGAAGAAGAATTCGTATGCATAATTATATCACCTAACTTAAAATTATTCTCAATGAACCTTAACGCCGGCTTAAATGGTTTTTTTAAAACTACACCAAGATGATGCCCAGGTTCTGCAGTCACTGAATTTCGATAATAACTTGATAAACTGATAAGTAAAATCACTAAAAAAGCACTTAGAATAATCTTTTTAAGTCGTTTATTCTCTAAATAATCTATCCCTAAACCCAACAGGAGGTAATAATATGGGCTAAAAATAATCAAACCCCGGTCCAAGTAGACTGGAAAAAATATTTTTGAAAAACCAAAGGCTAGCACAAGCGGAAAAAAGGATAACATTGCTACAAAAATAAAATTTCTTTTCCCTTCCTTTTTTTGTCTGAGGGTTAAAAGACCTAACGCCAATATTAATAAAACTAGCAAATCCGAAAACCAATATAACCCAACTGAAGCATTGTAACCTAAATTAAAATTTTCTATTGTTAAGATTAGGGATTTTAAACTCGGTACGGGAATCCAGAAACCCCCCTTAACATACAAAAACTTGGAAGTGTAGTATTCTAAACGTAAAGAAAAAATTAAAAATACAATACAAAAAAGTGAAAATAGCTTTAAGTAAATATTTTTTTTATAAATATAACTGCTGCTAACAATTGGGTAAATAACAAAAACAAATAATAGAAAGTAGTGTCAGAATAGATACCTAGAATAGAAAATAAAATATAAATAATACCTAATTTGATTTTTTCTTCTTTTAAAAAGCGGTACAAATAATAAGTGGATAGAATACTCAAAAGTACGACTAAGCTATAGGGCCGCGCTTCTTGAGCATACCAGAGATGAAAACTTGACAAACACATAATTAGTGAAGCATATAACCCAACCCGGTTGTTAAAAATTTGTTTACCGAGAAAAAATATACTGGGTATGCTGGCGACACTAAACACTAGGGAAGGAAAACGTATGGCAAACTCAGAGACACCAAATAATTTGATCCAGTAGTACAGGAAAGAAAAATAAAGCGGCGGATTCCAATTATACAAAAAGTTTTTAGAAATTAAAACACTCCACACCTCATCATACCAAAGATCAGATGCCCCTAAACGGTATAATCTCAAACCAAAAGCAATAATCGTAATAATTAATATTGCCCAAAATTCTTTATTTACAATTAGCTTTAATTTTAATCCCTGCATTTCCTTAAAAATTGTCACTACCTCTTCCTATGAGCTTAATGAGATGAAGCAAAGAAATAAAATACTGCTGCCAACCGGCCTTAGTTTTGCCTCCCTCTCTTGAGGCAAAAATAAAAGGCACCTCGCAAACTTTTCTATAGCTGCCCATTGCCAAAACTTCTAAAAGTATTTTATAACCCACCGGCAAAAGCTGTTTACCAGCAATTACTTCTTTACGTAAGATAAAATACCCTGACATCGGGTCCTTAACTATTTTGGAAATTTTAGGAACTAAAATATGCCCTAAAAAAATAGCCAATTGCGATCTAAGAGTTTGCCAAAAACTGCTTTTTAAAAACCCCCCGCCTTCAATATACCGGCTGGCAACCACAATATCAATTTCATGATCACTAAGAATTTTGTTGATCATTACTACAAGTGTTTCCACAGGATGCTGCAGATCTGCGTCAATTACGCCGATGATTTCTCCTTGAGAACTTTCCCAGCCGCTGACTACCGCGCTGGCCAAGCCTCTTATATGCATCCGGCGGATAACTTTTATTCTGGGTTCTTGCCTTGCCAAACCTTCAGCAACACTCCAGGTAAAGTCTGAGCTATCATCATCGACAATTATAATTTCAAAATTTAAAGAAATCTTATCTAAAACATTAATTAGCTTTTGGCATAATTTTGCAATATTCGCTGCTTCGTTATAAGTGGGTATTACTAGAGATAATTTAAGTGCCATATTATAAAAGAGGAGGGCTCTCCTTATCGTCTTCAACTTCCTGCGCCTGAACATCAATTACTTTACCCAAGGGTTTACGGCTTTGATTATCACGGCTCTGTGGCTCGTGGCTTTGGCTAGCAGAAGCCAAACCAGGACCTTGCCGCTCGAATGCTTGGCTAAGGCTGGAGAGTGTAAGCTTAATTTTAAGCACAAAAATTAAAACTAAAACTGCTTCAATACCTAACCATAAACCGGTAGAGCCAAAAATTAATTTACCAAAAAATAGATTAAAGACTATTAGCAGAGGCAATAAACATCCCCAATTACCCGCTAACAAAAATCCTGTAGAGGCCATCAAAATTTCTCCCAATGCAATAGTCCGCTTAATTCTCTCTTATCCATAGCCTTAAAGACATTTTTCTCAAGCGGATACCCTAAAGCAATCATGCTGACCAATTTCATACCTAGGGGTGCATTTAATAAATTATTAACCTGCTGACAATAAGGCTTCTTATCTCCAGCGACCCAACAAGAACCTATTCCCAAAGCTGTCGCCGCTAAAAGTATATTACAGGTTGCCGCAGAGCCATCCTCCAGAAAATATTTTGTATCAATTGAATACACCGCAATACAAGCGGCAGCCTGAGCCATAAATCTGCCATTCTCTGCCAATGCTGCCAACTGGCTCAATTTAACTTTGTCCGTTACTACCACAAATTCCCAGGGCTGAACATTTCTGGCTGTAGGAGCAAACCTGGCAGCATCCACAATTTTTTCCAGTTGATCAACAGAAACATCTTTATTGCCAAAGGCCCTAATACTGCGTCTAATCTTTAAGAATTTTAGAAAATCATCCATACACTCCTCCTTAAGATTGAAATTAAATTATACTATTTTATTACGTAGATCTTCAGGAATGGCTTGCGGCTTTAAATTCTTATCTACGCAGACAAGGATGGTTCTGGCCTTGACGATTATTTGTTTATTTTGATTGTAGATTTCATGCAAAAACTCGATACGCACTCCGGTAACCGCTCCCACCCGGCTCTGAATATCCAGCTCATCACCATATACTGCCGGGAATTTATAATCCACCTCCTGACGGGACACCACAAACATGGTCCCGCTATCAGCCAACTGCTTGATCGGGGCATT
>JAUYCY010000040.1 GCA_030692055.1 Candidatus Omnitrophota bacterium
GGCGAATACCCCGTGGCTTGCCACGGGGATGAAGCCGAAATCGTAAACGTAGTTGACCTCATTCCAAGGCAATGAATGAACCAGTGATAATATTAGTATAGAACATACTCCGCGGCTTGCCGCGGAGACTGGTTGATTTAAACATAATATAAAAAACATTAAGCAACTCGCGCAATCTTTAAATATATGAAAACTATTTTTAGTAAAGCGTTAATTTATTTAAAATATTATATTGAAAAACTTCCACCAAGCGAGTGGATTAAAAAAAGAAAGAGAAAAATAGCCAATCACAAGTATCCATACGTTAAAGAGTTTGTGATGAATGTTACGGCTAAGCGGTTTGAGAAATTCGAACGATTAGCTACCGACTATGAACAGCGCGGTATTTTAAATAGCGAAATGCTGGCAACCTGTTCTTTGTGCGAAGAATTGGGAGTAGATGTTATTATTGAATCCGGCAGAGGGAGAGGGCAAAGCACGCACATCTTTGCCAGGTATTTTGAAAATAAACCGTGTAAGATTTTCAGCATCGAATGGAAGGAATCGCACTGGTTTAGCGAAGAAGATGATAAATTTGCTAAAGAGTCCGTAGCGCCTTATCATAATGTTGAGTTCCTCTACGGAGACGGCCGCCAGCTTATACCTGTATTGGTAAAAGAACATAAGGGAATGCGCATAGCAGTAATTTTAGATGGGCCTAAAGAGCAAACAGCCGTTAACCTTTTGAAACAGCTGTTCCGTAAGTACAAAAATATCTCGGTTGCGTTTCTACACGATTGTAACAAAGGACTACCCTGCAGGCTTAGCCTGGAAGATATGTTCTATAATGTTTTCTTTACTGATTGCCAGGAGTATGTCGACCGCTATCGCAAGCTTGATATTCCGTGCGATAAAGAAGGAGGGCTCTGGCATCCCTATCGGCTCGGCACAGAGAATATAGAAAGCTATGGCCCGACTCTGGCAATAGTTTTTCCCGATAATTACAAATTTAGACAATAAATAAAAGGCAGTTTACATATAACGCTAACAAAATAATACTATGAAAAACAAATTAATTGTAGCTTTAGATGTAGATAGGCTCAAAAAAGCAAATGAGTTGGTAAATACCTTATATCCTAAAGTAGAGATATTTAAGGTAGGTAGCCAACTATTTACATCGAGCGGCCCTGAGATAATAAAGTCAATAAACAAAAAAGGCGGCAAAGAATATAGAATATAGTATTATAGAATATAGTATAGTATAGTATAGAATATAGAAGACGTGTTATCTAACTCTATGGTAGCCAAAAGATTATGAAACAAATATTGACTCCTTCTTCAAAGACGCGATAATTGCCGCATGCCTTAAAAATGACCAAGACGTTTTACGTAGCTGTTTGAAACCTAAAGATTACAAAAGAAATATTTCCTCGCAGGAGAATTAGATTTGTTTTATAATGTTTTGGGGATCATTAAGTTGCGTAAAGCGCCTTATTAGTTATTTGCTACTTTTTATTTTTTATACGGCTGTATCTATTACCGGGTCTTTCCCACAATAAAGATGTTAAGAAAATAAAGGCAAGGCGCATTTGAACAGAAAAATAACTTTTTCTTATGCGGGTAATATCGGAGGCTTAGGCCAGGGTTATATTACCGCTAAAGCAATCGCAGCCGCCTCAAAGATGCATTATCTCTATCAGCTTTTTTCCCGCGGTATCCAAACTAACTTAAAAGTAGAAGCAGAAGAGACAATCACATTGAGGCATTTTAATGAGTTTGCATTTGCTTGGGGTTTTTTAGCAAGGTTTCTTAAAAGAGCGGGCCTTACCTATTATATTTCTAATGCGCTTTACGATAGAGAGGTTGCCCGGCAGCTTAAGCCCTGCGATATTTTTCATGCCTTTGCGGCCCAGAGCTTAAAATCCATCCTGAAAGCCAAAAGCTGCGGCGCAAAAGTTATCGCTGATAATCCCAATACGCATCCTTTGAATATAAAGAAACTACTGGTAGAGGAGTATAAAATATGGAAAGTCCCTTATGCAGCCTATAACAACATTGCTTTGAATAGGCGCTTACGTGCCTTGGAGACTGCTGACCAGGTGTTAGTTCTTTCCAAAAACTCTTATCAGACTTTTCTTGATTACGGTTATGCGAAAGAAAAGCTATGTATCATTCCTTACGGAGTTGATAATGAGCTTTTCAAACCTAGGCCCAAAAAGGACAGTGTTTTTCGGGTTTTATTTGTCGGGCAGTTGTCTCTCAGGAAAGGTTTCCAGCATCTTTTAGAAGCGTGGCAGCTCATCCGGCTAAAAGATGCCGAATTAGTGTTAGCCGGGCCTGTCAGCGCCGACGGTTTGTATGCTTTAAGGAAATTTAGCGGAAAAATAGATTTTAAAGTGTTAGGCCCGCTTAATAATATGCAAGAAATTGCCGAAGTCTACAACCAAGCTTCTATTGCAGTATTTCCCAGCATAGAAGAAGGTTTCGGTATGGTAGTAACAGAAGCTCTCGCTTCAGGATTGCCGGTTATTGTTTCGGAAAATGTAGGAGCGAAAGATTTGATTAACGATGGCGAGGAAGGGTTTATTGTACCTATACGTAATGCTATGGTTATAAAAGACACAATATTATATCTTTATGAAAACGAAGATAAACGAAAAGAGATGGGCCAAAAAGCAAGGTTTAAAGTGGAAAATCAGACCTGGGAGGACTATCAGAATAAATTAACAAGTATATATAGAGAGTTATTAGGGTAGTCCAACAGGACACCCTGCTGGGTAGGCATGAAGCAAAATCTGGGCGAAATATATTTTTCAGGAATTCCTTCTTCCCGTGTTGGCGAGTATACGGGTAGAATAAAATGTCCTTGTCATTATGAATTCTGGAGGCATATTGAAAGCATATTTCGTAACGTAAAGGATAAAATTGTAGTGGATATGGGATGCGGACCGGGACTAAAAAGCCTAACGTTAGCCCTGTCAGGAGCTCGGGTCGTAGCTATTGATTGTAATGAAGAAAAATTGAATGATTGTAAAAGAAATTCTTTCTTAGTTGAAAATTTACACGGCAGGCTTAATGTCTTCAGTTACAGGCACGACCTCAGAAAAAAAATACCTTTTTTAAATTCTGATTTTGCGGATTTTATTTTATGCTATGAAGTGATAGAACACTTAGATGAAACCAAAACTTTTATCAGCGAAATATTGAGAATTATGAAATGTGGTAGTCTAGCCATTGTTACTACTCCCAATAAGAATGTTTGTTTTCCCGCAGACAGGGAAAAGCTTTATGGAGAAGAATTGTATGGCCATACCAAGGTATTTAACGCCGATACCCTAAAAGCCGTTTTTGATATAAAGGGAGTTAAAGTTGAAAAGATATTTTTTTATAAACATTTTCTAATGCGATTGTTTTGCGGTATTATACATAAATTTATGAAATTTGATAAATATAAACGCCCCTTGCCTACGTTATTCTGTAGAGGTTATAATTTAATTTTGTTTCCGGTACTGAATTTTTTTGTCCATTTGGAAGAAAAATTAAAAGAGAAAAGAGATAGCGGCAAACACATATTTATAGTTATAAGAAAAGAGTATAAACCATGAGAATATTAGTTTTTGGGCATATGTATACCGAGTCGATTCACCGCGAAAAGTTTCAGTATATAAGCCGCTTGGAAGAATTTGACGTTACGGTTATAGCCCCTGCTTTGTGGAGGCATATCTTGGGTAATTATGAATTTAAATCTGCAACGAGAGAAGAGGTTTTTAAAGTTATCACGTGCAAGATCAGTTTTTCCGGTAATTATTTTTGGTTCTTTTATCATAATGTGTCAAGGTTACTTAAAGAATATAGGCCGGACATTATTGAAATTGACCAAGAGCCGGCATCGCGAGCCTGCTATTCTATAATAAAGAAAGTTAAGCGCTTCTTGTCGTCAGCCAAAATAGTCGTCTGGACTTCCGAAGATACCGTAAAAAAGTGGAAATTTCCATTGTCATATTACGAGCGGTATACTCTTTTGAATATTGATCATATCATTGCCTGTAATTCCGGTGTAGAAAGGCTGCTGCGCGAAAAAGGGTATAAAAACAAAATTTCTATTTTTCAATTTTTGGGCACTAGTCCAGAAATATTTAAAAAAAAGGATGTACCGGAACTAAAAAAAGAATTAAATTTAGAAAATAAATTTATAGTTGGTTATGTGGGGCGCTTAAGCAAAGGCAAAGGGCTAGAAACTTTATTGAAGTCATTTTCTTTGCTGGATGAGGGCTCAAGCCTTCTGATCGTCGGTAAGGGTGAAATGTTAAAAGACTTACAGTATTTGGCGCAACAATTGAATATAAGCCAAAGAGTATGTTTTGCCGGCGCCGTGGCTCACGAAGCAGTCCCTGATTATATTAACTGTATGGATGTTTTAGCCCTTCCCTCCGAAGGCTCTGGTGATTGGCAAGAAAAGTTTGGCTATGTGTTAGCACAGGCAATGCTTTGCGAAGTTCCTGTTATAGGTTCGCGCCACGGTGGCATACCAGACGTCGTAGCCGATGGCGGCCTTTTATTTGAGCCAGGTAACATCGAAGAACTAGCTAAAAAAATAGAAATGTTAAGAAGCGATGATAATTTAAGAAGGTTATATATCACAAGAGGTAAAAACCGAGCTTTAGAAAATTACACTGTAGAGAGGGTAGCAGAAAAATTAGTAAAACTATATAGAGGAGAGATGATGGACGACAGATGACAGAGGTCAGAAGTCAGAGGACAGAGGTCGGACTTCCGACATCCGACATCTGACATCTGAAAAGAATAGCCTTATAAAAAAGTTATTATGAAGCAATCAACGATTGATTACAAAAATTTTAAAGTAGAGGTTTTAGGCGCGCTTTACGATTGTGGAAACAGGCTGCGTAGAAGAAAAATGTTATCTTTGCTGCCGGATATCCAAGAGAGAGTCGTTTTAGAAATAGGCTGCGGCATAGGAGATTTTGCCATAGCGTTAAACCAAAAAAGAGGCGCGTACAAAAAGTACATAGGTATAGATATTTCTTTTAATAACCTTTTAACGGCAAAGCAGCTGATAAATGAAGCTCCGCGGGCTAAAGCCCGCAGTTTCCTGTATCCGCTAGGCGCGGAGCGAAATCCCGACCACGCTTCCATCCAGGGTTTTAAGCCTGAGGTTTTATCGCGTCGGGATAAATTTAAGCCTTCGAACGATATATCTCTCGCGCAGGCAGATATCTTTAGATTACCCTTTAAGGATGAATCTATTGATATTTTAATATGCGCCGAGGTTTTAGAGCATTTAGATGATATTAGAGCCATGAAAGAGATAAAGCGCGTATTAAAAAAAGAAAGTTTCGTTTTAATTACGATGCCATACCTGGGACAGCCGGTAGAAGGGTGGGGGCATTTGCGGCACTATGATTTAGAAACGATTAAGAATTTGGCTAATGGCTCTGACTTTATAATCAGGAGTATAAATATATTTGGCAGATTTCACGAAATAAGTTGGGTTAGGCTCAAAAGAATCCTTTTTCGGATATGGGGGGTGTGGAAAAAAATAACCCGTTCTAAAAACGAATATTACGCTTCAAGGCTGCACCGTAATTTCATTATGCCCATTGGGGACAGGGTTTTATTTATTGACGACCTGTTCGCGCAGTCAAAAAGTATAATCGGCTCTAAGGGCTATGTGGTGGTACTTTTAGAAAAAAAATAGTTTATATAAAAAGCTGAATTGAATGTTAGAAAAAATTAAGGAATTCCTATATCGTTTACGCGGCCTGGCTGCTTTTTGCCAAGTACAAAATGCGGCTAAAGACGTAGCCGGTTTTATGGATTTTAGTGCGTGCAAAGCGCTGTTTTTTTTGCTAAATCCGCGCCGGTCGCAGGCGATATAGTTGAAATAGGAAGCTTTGCCGGAAAATCTACCATTTGGCTAGCAAACGGGGTAAAACTAAGAAAGCGCGGTAAAATTTACGCCGTAGACCCGCATACCGGCGACCCTTACAGCGGAGATCTAGAGAACGTGCGTCAAGCGTTTAGCCAAGGCCAGGAATTTGAGTTTAGAAAGAATATAGGCAATGCGGGGGTTTCGGATGTGGTTATACCTGTAGTAAAGACCTCTCAAGAAGCCGCTAAAGATTTTGATAAAGCGATAAGGTTTTTATTTATCGACGGTATACACCAGTATGATTTTGTAAAGTTGGATTTTTTATTCTGGTCGCCTAAGGTAATCGGAGGCGGTATCATTGCTTTTCACGACAGCAACAAAGAAGGCGTGAATAGGCTGCTTTGCGAATACCTTTACGGTTCAGATGATTACAAATTTATGGGCACGGTTCATTCTTTGACTTTTTTTAGAAAAGGCTCAGGCAAGCCGTTTTTGGATAAAATATTTGTTTTACGTTTTAATATCGTTTTTCCGCAGCATAAAAATAAAGGCTATTTCGGAGTAATATCTGGGCTGCTGCTTAGAATTTTAGGTCTATTTGCGTTATAAAGGCGGTCTAAATGCAAAAAGTCGCGTATTTACTACATAAGTTTCCGGTGTTATCGGAGAGTTTTATCAGCGATGAGATTTTAGCCGTAGCTAAAAATGGAATAGAGATATGTATTTTTGCTTTTGAAGAAAATAAAGAACAAATCCGGCACAAAGAAGCAGAGGAGTTACTTAAGCGGGCGGTATTTGCCGCCGACCCCAAAGATAATTTTAAAGCATTTATGCAGGTTATCGCCGCCAATTTATTCTTTTTCTTGCGTAACCCCGCGCTATACCTTACCTATTTTTTTAAATACTTTTTTAAGTTAGGCAAAAAAGAATTTTTGCAAATATTTTATCTGGGGTATCTGATAAAAAAAGAAAGAGTAACCCATCTACACGTGCATTTTGCATATCTGGGCGCAACCGCCGCCATGATTATTTCCGCATTTCTAAAAATCCCTTTTAGTTTTACCGTGCATGCCCGTGATATTTTTGTCCCAGATTGTTTTTTGAAAGATAAGCTTTTGGCGGCGCAATTCGTGATCGCCATATCAAATTATAATAAGGATTATTTGCTGAATAAATATCCTAATATACCTGCAGGCAAAATTAAAATCTCCCATTGCGGAGTTAATACCCAACTATTCATGCCGAAGGCCAAAGCATCTAATGCCGGAATTCATATTTTAAGCGGAGCAAGATTAGTTGAGAAAAAAGGTTTTACCTACCTCCTGAAGGCATGCAAACTACTGGCCGCGCAAGGAATTCAATTTAAGTGCGATATCTTCGGCGAAGGCCCCTTAAATGAACAACTGCATAAGGAAGTTAAAGAGCTGGGTTTAGAGGCTATCGTCGATTTTAAGGGCGTTTTAGATAAGGAAGGTGTGCTTAATTTAATAAGTGCAAGTGATATATTTGTTTTGCCCTGTATTATCGCCAATGACGGCGATAGAGACGGAATTCCTGTCGTGTTGATGGAAGCAATGGCAAGCGGCTTGGCGACGGTTTCCATCGACATTTCGGGAATACCCGAGCTAATTAATTCTGGCAGAGACGGTGTTTTAGTTAAACAGAAAGATGAGGCGGCTTTGGCGGAGGTAATCCGCGGCCTTATAGAAAATGCAGGGTTGCGCAGGGATTTGGCAATAAACGCGAGAATAAAGATAGAGGAGTTTTTTAATATTAATAAAAATGTAAAGTTGCTCACCGAAATATTTACCGCAAAACCTTCCGGCCCGATTAGTTTCTTCCACTCAGGCAAAAGAGAACATGTGCCGTGTAACCTTTGCGGAAGCGACAAGCCGGAAGTGTTATTTTCCGGGGTTTCTTTCGACGGCTTTAAGTACAACCATATACGCTGTAAAGAGTGCGGGCTCATCTACGCTGACCCGATGCCCTCATTGACAAACCAAGAACTCTGCGGTATGTCGCTGGAGCTATGGCATAAAGATTTTTTAGAATCTAGCAGTGTTTTTAACTGGAACCATTTTAACAGATATCGCGAATATAACCGTTTAAGAGTAAAAGCCTTAATGCATTACGTCAAAGGCACTAAGCTTTTAGAGGTCGGCTGCGGAAACGGCTATTTTCTTAAAGCAGCGAAAGATAACGGCTGGCAGGTATATGGCATAGAGGTATGCGAACGTTTGGCAGCGCATATTAACAAGTACCTGGAGGTAAATATCTTTGCAGGCACCTTAGAGCAAGCAAAATTTTCTGATAATTTTTTTGATGTGGTTTACTTAAACCATCTTCTTGAGCACTTAAGCGATCCTTTAGGCTTTTTAACCGAGGCAAGGCGGATACTAAAAGAAGACGGAATATTATTTGTTTGTCTTCCTAATGCGCGGGATATATTTGAAATCTTACGTAAAGCTGCCGCGCAACTATGCCTAACCAAGGGCTGGAAAGGCTATTTAAACCCCCCTATGCACCTTTATGCATTTAGCCCGGCCTCCTTAGTTAAGCTTTTAGAAAAAGCAGGCTTTCGCACTTTAGAGATGTTTACCATTATTGAGGGCAACAGGATGTATTTCCCGGATTATTCTAATTTTACTCTTAAAAAAATGTGTAAGCGCCTAGTAGCATTTCCCATGCAAATGGTAGGTATGGGAGCGCATGTAGTCGTTTACGCAGCTAAGCGATGAAAAGGCAAAAATGTTGAAGATTTTATATGTTTCAAGCACAGCTCATTTAGGCGGCGGAGAGGTGAGCTTGTTAAACATGCTTAAAGGGCTCGATAAGAGGTATTTTTTGCCGTTAGCGGTAGCGCCCTCAAAAGGCGTCCTTTTGGATAGATTGAAAGCGCAAAATATAGAGGTAAAGGTTATTGAGCTTATGGAATTTTCGCGTAAGCATTGGCTTTCTTTTTTGTTTTCCGTTTTTAAACTAGCGGCTATTATCAAAAGAGAAAAAATAAAATTAGTTCACGCAAACTCCATATATATTGCAGAGCAGAGTTTTTTTGCTGCTAAATTAGTAGGAGTGCCGTGTATTTGTCATGTGCGCGATTTAGTGCCGGTATTAGGCGCCGGCAAATTAAGGTCGTTTGCCTTTAAAAAAATGCAGAGATTAATTGCAATTTCCGAAGCGGTGAAGAAAGACCTAGTTGAGAAGCTACATATACCTGAAAATAAAGTCATCAGAATATATAACGGCGTCAATACCCAAGAATTTTCTCCTGATATTTGCGGCGATAAATTTCGTAGCGAGTTTAATCTAGGCTCAAAAAAACTCGTAGGCATGATAGGAAGATTTTCTCCCGAAAAGGGGCAGGAAACTTTTCTAAAAACCGCGGCCGCAGTCGTAAAGCAATACAGCGAAGTTAATTTTATCATTGTCGGCGACGCCAAATTGGGGTCAGAGACATTTAGGGATGAGATGGTCAGCTTATCTAAAAAGCTTGGCTTGCAAGATAATGTTATATTTACCGGTTTCAGGGATGATTTAGCTTTGGTATTGGCAGCATTGGATATATTAGTAGTCCCTTCACAGGCAGAGCCTTTTGGCCGGGTAATCATTGAGGCTTTTGCTTGCGGCACACCAGTCATCGCTTCAAACTCTGGCGCAACCAGCGAGCTCATTTCAGATAAATGCGGTATTCTTTTTACGCCGAATAACGTAAAGGAGCTCGCCGGGCAGATTGAGTGCCTTTTAAGGAACAATTTAGAAGCGCAGAGTATGGCAAAGGCGGCAAGAGAAGTTGTAGAGAAAAACTTTAGCATTGAAAATCATGTTTACGCAATAGAAAAATTATATCGGGAAATTATAGATAAGAAAAAAAAGGATTATTGCCGCGATTTATCCGCCTTCGCAGAAGACCACGGGCATGCCCGTGGTTGAATGCGAAAATATTGCTTCGGCGGATGTCACTAGATGGTAAAGTCCGTGGTTTCTTGGCAAGGCGGATAATTGCTCCTCCGCTCTTTGCGAAGCAAAGAGCGGAGGAGAATATATCTAGGTACCACGGGCTTGCCCGTGGGGTGTTCCATTGCTCAGGCATACTAAAAGTATTAAAAACTAGACAATATAAACTTTTTATGTAAAAGCTGAAAAAATACGATAAAGAATGGTATAATACAAGCTATGCGCGCCTTTTCGTAAAAAATTTATTCTCTCTCGGCGAATACCCCGTGGCTTGCCACGGGGATGAAGCCGAAATCGTAAACGTAGTTGACCTCATTCCACGGCAATGAATGAACCAGTGATAATATTAGTATAGAACATACTCCGCGGCTTGCCGCGGAGACTGGTTGATGTATTTTGAGCTTGAAGCTTGGAGTTTGATTCATGAAAGATTTTGAAATTATAGAGCATACTGCGGATATCAGAATTAGAGTTTATGGCAAAAGCATAAAAGATTTATTTAAAAATTCTGCTTTAGCTCTTTTTAACCTTATCATCAAATATAAGCCAAAAGCTAAGAGAGAAAGAGAAGTGAAATTAGAGGCGGCCAATTATGAGGAGCTATTAGTTAATTGGCTCAACGAACTTACTTCTATTTTTTATACCTATAAATTTTTACCTGCGAATTTTAAAATAGCCATAAAGGATAATAAGCAATTTGTGGAGCTGGCTGCAAAAATTAAAGGGGAAGATTTTAACCCTTACGAAAATAAAAAGATAGATAAAGAAATTAAAGCTGCCACATATTGTGATTTAAAAATAGAAAAAAGTAAAAAAGGTTTTAGCGTTGAAATAGTTTTCGATGTGTAATGAGTCCCGCCGTGGCGGAACGAATTACACCCCACACCCAGTTTTGTAAATGGTGTGGAATAAAAGTTAAGGTGTGAAACTAAAATTTATCCTTTGTTTTTATCGCAAAGTGTTGTTTCAAAACTGGGTGTGGGGTTCAATTCGCACTATTATTTTTTTCTGCGTGTAATGCACTTGAAAAATAATGTGCTCATTAAAGGAGGTGGCCGATGAAAAAAGTAGTGCTAGCTGTTTTAAGCCTTCTGTTTGTTGTTTCTCTTTCTGCCCAGCAGCAAGAAAATGTAGAGTTAACTATTTACAATCAGAATTTTGCTTTAGTCAAAGATCAGAGGTATTTCGATTTTAAAAAGGGACTTAATAAGATTGATTTTCGGGATGTTGCGGCATTAATTGAGCCGACCTCAGTACATTTTTCTTCTGTGACTTCACCGGATTCCTGTGCTATTTTAGAACAGAACTATGAATATGATTTGTTGAATTCAGATAAATTACTCTTTAAGTACATTGATAAAAAAATAAATATAACTACAAAAGATGGTAAAAGCTATGAAGGTGTTCTTTCCAGTTACGATAATAATAATTTAGTTGTTTCTTCGGCTACAGGCTTAAGTATGGTAACGCGTCAGGATAATGTTAATCAAATAAGTTTTGAGAAAATACCGGAGGGTTTGATTACCAAGCCAACGTTGGTGTGGGAAATCGAAAACAAAAAAGAAGGCAAGCATTTAACGGAAGTTTCTTATCTTACCGGCGGAATTAACTGGCTTTCGGAATATGTTACGGTTTTAGATAAAGATGATAAAAATATCAGCTTAGATGGTTGGGTGAGTATAACTAATAACAGTGGTGCAACCTATAAAGATGCTAAATTAAAGCTCATCGCCGGAGATGTGAAGCGCGCAAAAGAAGATATGAATTATGATGTAGTGGAAAGTAGAAAAGCAATGGCGGAATCCGCACCGAGCCAGTTTCAGGAAAAAGCTTTTTTTGAATATCATATGTATACTTTACAGCGCAAAGCCACCATAAAAAATAACCAAAATAAACAAATCGCTTTGTTGTCAGCGAATAATGTCCCTGTAAAAAAATTATTTGTTTATGACCCTGTAGATTATTATGGCTGGTATTGGTATCAATACGATGATGATCGTAATACAAAAGAGCAGAAAATTAAAGTCAAACTAGAATTTAAAAATAGCAAAGAAAATAATTTAGGTATGCCTTTACCTAAAGGGAAAATTAAAGTTTACAAAAAAGATACAGATGGAAGTCTTCAGTTTGTTGGCGAAGACCGAATTGACCATACCCCCAAAGATGAAACTATAAGGTTATATCTTGGTGACGCTTTTGACGTGGTGGGTGAGCGTAAAAGAACCAATTACCGTACCGGCAACGACTGGGCAGAGGAGAGTTTTGAGATATCGTTACGTAATCATAAAGATAGCGATATCGAAGTAAATGTTATTGAGCACATGTGGCGCTATTCCAATTGGAAAATAATCACAAAATCCCAAGAATTTAATAAAAAAGACGCGCAGACAATAGAGTTTAAAGTCCCTGTTCCAAAAAATGGGGAAACAAAAGTAACTTATACGGTGAAGTATTGGTGGTAATACAAACTCCAAGCCGCAGGCTGCAGGTTTTAGAATTTAAGCTTGGAGCCTGTAGCTTGAAGCCTGAAGCTTTAAGAAAGTATTTGTGATATGTGGGAAGGCCCGTTAGAAAAAATTAACGATTATAAATTTAAAATACCCAAAAGCTACAAATCTGGGATGCGGGTTGATGGTATAATTTACGCTAACGAGAAACTTCTTGTAGATATAAGAAAAGATAAAGCTGCCGAGCAAGTAGCCAATGTAGCCTTTTTGCCGGGAATAGTCAAATATTCCTTGGCAATGCCTGATATTCACTGGGGTTACGGTTTTTCAATTGGGGGAGTGGCAGCTACTGACCCGGATAATGGAGGTGTGATTTCTCCCGGCGGTGTGGGGTATGATATCAACTGTGGGATCAGATTAGTTAAAACTAATCTTACCTTAGAAGATGTCAAAGGAAAAATTTCTAAAATCGTTGATACCTTATATAGAGATATTCCTTCAGGCGTGGGTTCAACCGGAGAAATCAAAGTTTCTCTTCAGGAAGAAAAAAAACTTCTTCTAGGCGGAGCAAAATGGGCAGTATCGCGCGGTTTAGGGGTAAAAGAAGATTTAGAAGCGTGCGAGGAGTTTGGAGCGATTGAAGGAGCGGATCCTGATGCTGTTTCTCAGCGAGCATACAAAAGAGGAAAAGAACAAGCCGGGACACTGGGAAGCGGAAATCACTTCATAGAAGTTCAGGTTATAGAGGATATCTTTGACAAAGAAGTTGCGCAAAAGCTATGTTTAAACATCGGCCAAATTAGCATAATGATACATTCTGGCTCTCGGGGTTTTGGTTATCAGGTTTGTGACGATTACGTAAGGGAAATGGTTAAATGTTTATCTAAGTATTCGATAGATGTTCCTGACCGCCAGCTTGCTTGCGCACCCATAAATAGCCCTGAGGCAAAAGGCTATATAGGCGCTATGCGTGCGGCGGCTAATTATGCCTGGGCGAATAGGCAGGTTTTAATGCATTTAGTTAGAGAAAGTTTTGCCGGTATTTTTTCTAAAAGCTGGCAATCTATGGGAATGGATTTAATTTATGACGTTGCACATAATATCGCTAAATTTGAAAAGCATATTGTTGACGGTAAAGAAAAAATGTTGTGCATCCACCGAAAAGGCGCAACGCGTGCCTTTGGCCCGGGGCATCCGGAATTACCGCAAAAATATAAAGATATAGGCCAACCGGTTATTATCCCCGGCGACATGGGCAGGGCTTCATATTTACTGGTAGGGACTAAGAAAGCAGAAGAGGAAACTTTTAGTTCAACCTGCCATGGTGCTGGCAGGGTGTGTTCGCGTAGTGCTGCCTTGAAAAATATTGATATTAACGTTCTCATGAAAGAGCTTAAATCCAAAGGAATAGAGGTGCGCGCAACCGGAAAAAAAACAATTGTCGAAGAAGCACCTTCGGTGTATAAGAATATAGATGATGTTATAGAAGTTGTGCACAAGGCAGGGCTATCCAATAAAGTTTGTAGGATGCGACCGTTATGCGTGGTTAAGGGTTAGGGAGTCCTGAGCGACCAAAGGGAGTCGAAGGGCGGCCATTGTGTGTAGTGAAAGGATAAATAAGCTATAAGCCGTAAGTTGTAAGCTGTAAGTTTAAGGAGAAAAATGTTAGATCCCAAATTCATTAGGGAGAATCAGGAAATAGTCAGAGAAGCGCTTAAAAACCGTAATGATAAGTTTGATTTTGATAGTTTTCTTAAATTGGACGATGAGCGTAGAAAGTTACAACGCCAGATAGAAGAATTATACGCAACGCAGAATAAAATTGATACAGAAATGAAAGCGTTGCTCAAAGAGAAAAAAGATTCATCGTCAAAAATTAATGAGGCAAAAGAAGTTAAAAAACGTATCGTAGGATTAGATAAAGTTTTTGCTGAACTTGACACTAAATTTAAAGATCAGTTATTAAGAATTCCTAATGTTTGCCATTCTTCAATACCGCTAGGACATCCTTCAAATAATAAAACTATAAAAGAATGGGGCAAAAAAAGAGATTTTGATTTTAAAGCGCTTGATCATATTACGCTCGCCGAGCACCTTGATGTTATTGATTTTAGGCGAGCAGCGAAAATTAGCGGGTCAAATTTCGTACTTTTTAAGGGTGACGGCGCGCTTCTAGAAAGAGCTCTAATTAATTTTATGCTTGATTTACATACGCAAAAGCACGGTTATAAAGAGGTGTTTCCGCCGTTTTTGGTTAACCGCGAGTCTATGACAACTACAGGTCAGCTCCCTAAATTAGAAGAGGATATGTATCGCCTAAAAGACGATGACCTTTTTCTTATTCCTACGGCTGAAGTTCCGGTAACAAATATACACCGGGATGAAGTGCTAAAAGAGGAAGATTTACCTATTTATTATGCCGCATATACCGCCTGCTTTCGGCGCGAAGCCGGTTCTTATGGTAAAGATACTAAAGGGCTCATGCGGGTGCATCAATTTGATAAAGTCGAGTTAGTTAAGTTCGTAAAGGCGCAGAATTCCTACGAGGAACTTGAAAAACTGCTTAACGACGCCTGTAGCGTTTTGGAGTTGCTTGAGATTCCTTATCGCGTAGTTATACTTGCTACCGGCGATATCAGTTTTGCCGCGGCTAAATGTTATGATATAGAGATTTATGCTCCGGGAATAGATAGATGGCTTGAAGTTTCCAGTTGTTCTAATTTTGAGGATTTTCAGGCCAGGCGTGGGAATATCCGTTATAAAGAAAAAGAAACAGGAAAAATGAAGTTTGTACATACTCTCAACGGTTCAGGAGTTGCCTTAGCGAGATTAGTTATTGCAATACTAGAGAATTATCAAAATAAAGACGGTTCTATAACTATACCGTCTGTGTTAAGAGAATATATGGGCGGCAAAGAAAAAATTATTACACAGATGAACACGGATTGAGACTACAGACGATCGTAGATAAATATCTGTGCTAATCTGTAATATCCATCTGTGATAATCTGTGTATATCAAGCAGGAGGACTAGATGGACGCGAAAGTATCGTCAAAGCATAATTTATTTTTTACTATCGTAAAGTTTTTTCTTTTTTTAATAATTTTTTGTTTTTTAGTATCGCTTACTAAGGAGTTTTTAAAAGAGGTAAAAGCAACTAAGGGCTTAAGTATAAATCTCTTATTTGTTTCAATGCTTTCTTCCTTTATGTTTTATGCTTTCTTTGTAGACTTGAATGAATTATATAAAAAGATTCAACAATTTTTCTTTCACACTTCACAGGTTTCACTTTTTGTCCCCGCATTTATAATACTTTTAGGAATTTTTTATTTTATTTTGCCTAAGGTCTTTCATTTTTATTTTGACCGCAACGTCTTTGTTTTCATGGGCGGATTTTTGCTCACGAGCCACCTTGTTTTTATAGCGCGCGAGACTAAAGGTATTACTTTTGCTGACTTTGTAAATTATCTATTTATGTTTAGTATTCTTTATATAATAAATTTGCTCATTTTCAGCATCTATCTAACAGTAGCGTTTGAGGTGGATTTAGCTAAGATAGTCGTTAGTGGCTTAAAGGGCGGCGCTATTTTAATCCGCAACCTTTTTACGCAGCTCTTCTAGGGGCATCTCGGATATTTATCTTCGATGCCGATGAAAAATAATGAAGACTTCTCACCCGCCATACGTAGACGCAGGGTGGGTTCGAAGTCCTCGAAATTTACTTTGTAAATTTCTCGGAGAGGTGGCCGAGTGGTTTAAGGCGGCGGTTTGCTAAACCTTCCTAGTTAATTCTCAATACTCCAATAGAATCAGTTTCTTTTTAAACTCATCAATAAAACTAAGCATTTTCCCATTCTTGTCTATTTGTGTTAATCTTGTCTTTCTTGTCAATTTAGCCGCTTTATAGACACTATTTGGACACCAATTTTACCCCTCGCTAATTACTTTTGTGGGTAGTGGTATAGGCGTAGGTTTAGCGGGTTTCTATTACTTACCGATGGTTATGGCTTATTGCACCATTTAGTCTACTTTAATAAGGTATTTTCTTTTGAGGTTCAATTTGGCTGCCAGAATACAGGAAGAGAGATGTTTAGTCTAACCTAAGCATCTCTCTTTTTGTTGTAGAAATGCCGTTTTGAAGGCGAAGTTAATGCACACTTTAATGCACACGAAATTTAAAAAGATGCACAGTGAGGTGTGCATTACCTTCTTTTAACTATGTGCAATATTTTAACACTGTTTTTATTAACGATGTTCTTTCACTCCAGCCACTTAAAGCTATTTGCGGGCGGTATGCCTTCGCCTGATTTCGCCAACAACGCCAACGAAGGCTACCGCACGTTCGTGTCAAGCAAAATCACCCAAAACCCACGATATAGACAGAAATAGGATTCCTTTATCAGCGTTATGAGAGAAAATCTCACTTAATCCCTTTCTTCATAATTACGATACCCACAAATAAGTTATATGTAGAGAGTTTTTCTTCCGCGCCATATTTCTGGGTTTCTCAGCAGAGATACCGTGAATGAAAAAACTTGACAAGAATAGCTCTATAATGTATCATTAAAAATGAAAACCATTTCCAATAATAGCTCACTAAGTAGGAAGGTTTTATGCCAAATAGAAATTGTATGGGTTCGCCATGGTGGCAGGGTAAATTCAGAGGTTGCGGTTATAGAATTACTATAGGCCGTGAGGCTATCCTTGATATATTATCTAAAGCAGAGAAACATTTAAGCGCGGAAGATATTTATATGAAGGTTCATCCTGTACATCCCAACATCGGTCTAACTACAATTTATAGAACTTTGGACATTTTAGTTAATTTGGGGCTTGTGTTCAAATTTGATTTTGGCGACGGCAGGGCAAGGTATGAATTAGCAGAGGGTTCAAAAAAGAATAGCCACCATCATCATTTAATTTGCACTGTTTGTAACAGGGTTATTGATTATACCGACTTCATTGATGAAGAGGTTAAATTATTACAGGAAACAGAAAAAGGCTTATCTAAAAAATACAATTTTAAAATCAGCAATCACTTAATTCAGTTTTACGGGACATGCGGAAAATGTAGCAAGAAAGAAAAGTAGGCTATATTTTTTTGCTATGTAATGGAAATGGTTTCCAATAACAAAAAGGAGGTGTAACATGCCAAATTTTGACGGAACCGGCCCTTTAGGATTAGGGTCTATGACAGGCGGTGGAAGAGGTTTTTGTACTATGCCGATAGGCGTAGTGCGGCCGCAAGTTTACGGGAGAAGATTTTTTAGTAGAGGTGGCGGTAGGGGTTGTAGGAATTGGTATTACGCAACCGGATTGACTGGTTGGCAAAGAGTCTCCTTAGGATATCCTGCTTTTGGAGGGGTTCCCCCTATTAACTCAGCAGCCTTAAGCGTAAAGGAAGAGTCGCAGATATTGAAAGAAGAAGTTTTAGCTTTAGAGAAACAGCTTGATGATATTAAGCAAAGAATAACAATCCTTGAAGGCCAGTCTAGCAAAGAGGAGTAGAAAATAGAGGATGGGGGTAGCACGAATTGCCTACCCCTCCTACTTATTTTATTTAACGAACAAGAAAAAGGAAGGTTTATTATGAGGTTAGGCATAACTTTAGATGACGATAAGGGTATCCATGGTAATGTGTCGCAGCATTTTGGCCAGTGTAAATATTTTTTGTTGGCTGATATCGAGAACAATAAGGTTAAGGGGGTACGTACGGTTGTTAATAACGCTGTTCACGGCAGCGGCGGTTGCGTGGCTGTAGATGAAATTTTGAAACATAAAATAACTCATGTTATTTCCGGAGGCATGGGTATGGGTGCTCAGCAGAAATTTGCTCAGGCAGGAGTGCAAGTATTTGGATATTCCGGAAAAGTAGAAGATGCTATTGATGACTTTTTGAAAAACACTTTAGGTAGTTTAGACGCTTGCCATGAGCATGGCGGCGAATGCCATTAAAAAAGGTAGGTTGAAATTATGTGCAGCGAAAAAAAATCATCCCCTGGTGAAAAAATATGCGTTACTTCTCAAGGAGAAAGCCTTGATTCAATTGTGGATTCCCGTTTCGGAAGGTGCGCATATTTTATTTTTTATGACACTGACACAAAAAGTATTGAGACGCAGGCGAATAGCAACGCGCAACTTCAAGGCGGTGCTGGAATACAATCTGCCCAACTTGTGGCGTCTTATGGGGTGAAGGCGGTTTTAACCGGCAACGTAGGGCCGAATGCTTATCAGACGCTAAGTGTCGCAGGCATTGAGATTTATACAGGCATATCCGGAAGCATTAAGGAGGCCATAGAGCAATATAAAGCTGGAAAACTTAAAATTACCCAAACTCCCAGTGTAAATTCAAAATTTGGTATGGGAAAATAATAATATAAGGAGGTGTATTATGCCGTTTTTTGAGCCAATTGAAAAAATAGATCCAAAGCACCTTGATTTAGAAAGAGCAAGAAAGTCTTTAAGAGAAGAGCTTGAGGCTATAGATTTTTATCAAGAACGCATTGACGCCACCAGTGATGAATCGTTAAAGAAAATCCTCGCGCATAATATGAACGAGGAAAAAGAACATACGGCAATGCTTATGGAGTGGATCAGGAAGAATGACCAAACGCAGAATAAAATGTTTGAAGAGCATGATTAGGAGGTGATTGTTATGCCAAGGGGAGACGGAACCGGCCCTTATGGCCAAGGCCCGGGAACAGGAAAAGGTATGGGTAGGGGCGCAGGAAGGGGGCGTATGGGTGGAAATAGGCAAGGCGTCGGCCCGGCAGGAAATTGTATTTGCCCCGGTTGCGGCACAAAAGTGCCTCATCAGGCAGGGGTGCCTTCTTATTCTATGAATTGCCCTAAATGCGGAACGAGGATGATAAGAGAATAAGGATAGGCATTGGAAAAACAAGTTTTAGAAAACCATCAAAGGTATTTAGAACGCAAAGCCTTATATAAAAGTTTTGGCTGCGATATTGATAAGGAGCGCGAATTTATTATCGCAAAAGCCCAGCCTCTCTATGGGGATATTTTAGAAGCCGGAACCGGCAAGGGGCATTTTGCGCTTAGTTTAGCCAAGCAAGGTTATCGGTTTACTACTTTTGATATTTCCGAGGAAGAACAGAATTTTGCAAAACTTACATTGAGGTATTTTGGTTTAGATAATCTAGTTGATTTTAAAATTGAAAACGGCGAACATTTGAGCTTTGAAGACGGAAAGTTTGATATCGTTTTTTCCGTAAACACGCTCCACCATCTCATAAACCCATATAAGGTTATTGATGAGCTTATCCGTGTGCTGTCTTTTGAAGGTAAAATTGTATTAAGTGATTTTAGTGTAGAAGGTTTCGAATTGATGGATAAAATACACGCGTCCGAAGGAAAAATTCATCAGGTAAGTGAGGTTAGCTTAGCGGATGTAGAGAAGCATTTGATTACTAAAGGGTTTAAAGCCGAAAAACATAAAAGTAAATTTCAGGAAGTTTCAGTCGTTTATCATCAATTAATATGATTATTTCAATTGCCAGTGGGAAAGGCGGGACCGGTAAAACTACGGTTGCGGTAAATTTGGCATTGTCGTTAGATAATGTACAATTACTAGACTGTGATGTGGAAGAGCCGAATGCCCATTTATTTTTAAAGCCAAAAATAAACGAGAGGAAACAAGCATTTATCCCTGTTCCAAAGATTGACGAAAGAAAATGTAATTATTGCGGCAAATGCGCCAAGGTTTGTGCTTATAATGCTATCGCTGTTTTACCTAAAGCACAAAACAAAAAAGGTTCTGTTTTGATTTTTCCTCATCTTTGCCATGGTTGCGGTGCCTGTAGTCTGTTATGTCCACAAGAAGCGATTAAAGAAGTCAATAAAGAAATTGGGGTCATAGAGCTTGGGTATGCCGGCAATACCGAATTTATTCACGGAAAACTTAATATTGGTGAAATAATGTCACCGCCGTTAATTCGGCAGGTAAAGCAGTATATTAATCCCGCAAAAACTGTAATTATTGACGCTCCGCCGGGAACGTCCTGCCCGGTTATCGCCTCAGTTAAAGGCAGCGATTTCTGTATTTTGGTAACTGAACCTACGCCTTTTGGTCTTAATGATTTGATATTGGCTGTTGAGGTAGTGCGTAAGCTAAAAATTCCTTTTGGCGTGATAATAAACCGTTCTGATATTGGAAATGATAAAGTTGATTTATACTGTAGAGATGAGGATGTCCCGGTACTTATGAAAATTCCTTTTAAGAGAGAAATCGCTTCTGTTTATTCAAAAGGCATTCCCATTGTTGAGGCTTTACCGGAATATAGAACATACTTTCGGGAACTATTTGCCAAAATTAAAGATTTATTTAAAAAGGAGGTGAAGACATGAAGATAGGGATTGTAGTCTATTCATGCGATTCAGAAACTGTCTGGAATGCTTTTCGCTTTGGAAATTTTGCCTTAAAAGAGAAAGATGAGGCAAAGGCATTTTTACTGGCAAAGGGGGTAGAGTGTGAATCCCTTGATACGGAAAAATTTAAGGTGACAGAGCAAATGCAGATATTTGATGATAACGGCGGTAAGATATTTGCCTGCGGTATGTGCCTTAAAATCCGTCAATCAGAAGGCTCTGAAATGTGCCCATTATCAACAATGAAAGATTTGCATGAGATAATAAAATGGGCTGATAAAGTTGTTACATTCTAAAAATGAGCGGGGATATAGTAATTAAAATAGAGAATTTAACCAAATGCTACGGCGATATTCTTGCCGTTGACCATATCAACTTTGAGGTTGCCAAAGGTGAGGTTTTTGGATTTTTAGGCCCGAATGGCGCTGGGAAAACTACAACCTTAAGGATGCTTACAGGGCTTTCTAAACCTACAGACGGCAAGGCATTTATTTTGGGGCTTGATATCAATTCACAAATTGTGCAGATAAAGAAACATATTGGGGTCGTTCCAGAAATTTCCAATCTCTATGATGAACTATCTGCAATGGATAATCTGATATTTATGGCGCAACTTTATGGTGTCCCTGCACTTGAGCGCAAGAAAAAAGCGCAAGATTTATTGAAAACCTTTAGGCTTTATGAGCGTAAAGACAGCCCCTTTCGCACATTTTCCCGCGGTATGAAACGGGCTTTAACAATTGCCGTAGCTCTAATTCACAATCCTAAAATTATTTTTTTGGATGAGCCTACAGTTGGCTTAGATGTAGTAGCAGCTCGTTCTTTACGCAATTTGATATCTAATCTTCGCCAACAGGGAATAACTATTTTTCTTACCACCCACTACTTAGAAGAAGCAGACCTTTTATGTGACCGTGTGGCAATTCTGGTAAAGGGGAGAATTTTGGCAATTGATACTCCTTTAAGCTTAAAGACAAAAACTGATAAGAAATCATTGGAAGAAGCGTTTATGAAAATTACAGGCTTAGAGCCAGAGGTTTTAGCAATTGAAAAAGGAAAGTAAGATGTGGCGCGATAACTTACGAGGCATATTCCATATCGCCTTAAAAGATATAAAGACCTACTATTTTAAGCCGCCGGCAATCAGTTGGGGCATTGTCTTTCCGATTACCTGGATTTTAGCCTTTTATTTAAGAAATCCTGGAGATTTTAAAGAATTAGTACCCGGATTGATTGCGATGACGATTCTTTTCAGCACTACCGCTGCCGAGGCAGTGGTCATAAATTTTGAATTAAGGCTTGGAACTTTAGAAAGATTGCTTTTAGCACCTATCAGTATAGCCGGGGTACTTCTGGGAAAGGTGCTGGGAGGTGTTATTTTCGGCTTTTTGATGACAACTATAGTAACGATAGGTTCTGTGGTAGTGCTTAGACTGCATCCCAACGTACTTTACCTTATTTTAATAATTCTTCCTTCGCTCTTTGTATTCTCTTCCCTTGGCGCTCTTTTATGTGTGATGGTGAAAGAAGTTTTTGAGGCCCAAACATTACTTAATCTTCCTCGATTCTTAATGGTATTTTTGAGCGGCGTTATCTATCCGGTTTCAAAGATGCCTTTGATATTGCAATTTCTTTCTTACGCATTACCTCTTACTTACACGGTAGAGGGCTTGCGATTTTCATTTTCAGGTGGCTTAAATAAAATAATTTTTCTCTATACCCTAATACTTATTGGCTTTTTTATTCTTTTCATTCTTCCGGCAGTAAAGTTACTACATAAAAAGTTTGAATAGGAAATAAGATGAAACAAATAGTTATAATCAGCGGAAAGGGCGGCACAGGTAAGACAATATTAACCGCATCATTTGCTGCTTTGGCGAAAAATAAAGTTATGGTTGATTGCGATGTGGATGCTGCGGATTTACATCTTTTGCTTAACCCGAACATAAAAGAAAAAAATGAATTTAGGAGCGGAAAAACCGCTAGGATTGATAAGGAAAAATGCGTTAAATGCGGCAAGTGTATAGAGGTTTGCCGTTTTTCCGCCATAGGCGTATCCCCGCCCGACCGGCAGGTGGGCGTCTCAGGCGGAGAGGCAATAAATGACGATTTTGAAATTGATGCTGTTGCCTGTGAAGGTTGTGGTTTATGTAGCCATATATGCCCGGTAAATGCCATAACCATGGAAGAGAATTTATCCGGAGAGTGGTTTATTTCAGAAACTAAATACGGCCCCTTTGTGCACGCAAAATTAGGTATTGCCGAGGAAAATTCAGGAAAACTGGTTTCAAAAATCAGGCAAGTAGCAAAAGAAATTGCTGAGAGAGAAAAGTTAGATTATGTGATTATTGATGGCCCTCCCGGGATAGGCTGTCCGGTAATTGCTTCTTTGGCTGGCGTTGATTTAGCTATTATTGTTACTGAACCAACATTGTCAGGGATACATGATATGCAAAGAGTCTTGGAAGTAGCTGAACATTTTAATATTAAAGCGACAGTTGTAATTAATAAATATGATTTGAATTTAGAAAATTCTCAATTAATAGAAGAATTTTGTAAAGAGAAAAGTATCAATATTATAGGCCGTATACTTTTTTCCTTAGAGGTAAATCATTCGATAGTTAAGGCTGTGTCGGCAGTTGAATTTTGTACCGGCGCTGTTCGTGAGGAAATTATTTCTATTTGGAAGAATGTAATGGATAACGCCTGAGGTGGAAAATGGGCAAGGATATGATTGATATGGGTGGCATGAGTAATTTTAATATCTCTACGCCAATGTCGAGTATTATCAAAAAAGATAAATTTTTTGGAAGGATGAATGACCCTACCGCGTGCGCTGTATTTATAGGGCCTTGCGGCGACGAGATGGAGTTTTATTTAGTCATAGAAGAAGGAAGAATTACTGAAGCAAAATGTTATACTAAGGGTTGTGAAGAAACAAAGATGTGCGGCCTTATGGTTGCTTATCTTGCGCATAATAAAACCATCAATGAAGCTTTAGCAATTTCTGCCGGAGAGGTTATAAAAAAGCTTAAAAACCTTTCTTTTGAGCACTTACATTGCTCAATACTTGCGGTCAGCACTTTATATAGGGCGATAGCGGATTATTTACTGAAAAAATAATGGAAAGTTTAGTTAAAGAATTTTTAGCGCAGAAAAAGTTTGCCGTTATAGGTTCATTTCGTAATGAATCGAAATATGCGTATAAGATTTTAAAGAAATTGAAAAGCAAAGGCTATGAAGTTTACCCTGTTAACCCAGGCGTTAAGGAAGTAGAGGGAGTAATTTGTTACCCGAGCGTTAAAAATATACCCGTAAAGATTGATGTGGCAAATTTAGTTACGCCTGCGCCGGTAACCGAGAAAATTGTTATTGAATGTAAAGAGAATGGTATCAATAGGGTTTGGCTTCAACCCGGAGCAGAAAATGAAAACACTATAAAATATTGTGAAGAAAATAATATGAAAGTTATATATCAGGCTTGCATTATGTTAAACGCGATATGAAACAGGAGGGGTAATGTCAAAAAAAGCGGACGTTTTAGTTATAGGCGCAGGCCCGGCAGGAATTATAAGCGCGGTAACGGCGCGAAAATATTATCCGGATAAAAATATTTTGGTGATGAAAAATGTAGAAAATGGCGTAATTCCGTGCGGTATCCCTTATATGTTTGCTAGTTTAAAAAATCCGCAAGATAATAAGCTGCAGACAACAATATTAGAAAAAAATAATATCAACGTGGTTGCTGACGAAGCGATTAAAATAATCCCCTCTGAAAAAAGGGTAGAGGCTAAAAGCAACACGGATTATTTTTATGAAAAACTTATTTTAGCGAATGGCTCTTCGCCGGTAGTCCCTCCGATAGAAGGCATCAATAAAAGAGGGGTTCATCTTATATATAAAGATTTAGAATATTTAAAGCTTATGATAGATGAGATAAAAAAAGGTAAAAATATTCTTATTATCGGCGGCGGCTTCATCGGAGTTGAGCTGGCAGATGAATTTTCCAAGCTCAATGGCCTTAATGTGTATTTAGTTGAAGCTCTTCCTCATTTATTAGCTAATTCCTTTGATGTTGAATTTTCTATTTTGGCAGAAGAGAAATTAAAAACAAAAGGCGTGCAGATATTAGTAAATACGCGTGTTGAGAAAATTTGCGGCAGCCAAAGTGTTGAAAAAGTATTATTTTCCGGCGGCAAAGAGCTCGTTGTTGATAACGTAATTTTAGCTATAGGAGCTAACCCTAATACGAAATTAGCAGAGGCCGCTGGTATAAGGTTAAGTAATGGCAAAGGCATATGGGTGGATGAATATATGTGCACTTCGGAAACTGATATTTTTGCTGTCGGCGATTGCGCCTGTAAAAGAGATTTTTATACCCGGCGCGATGTGTCTGTAATGCTTGCGTCAACTGCAACCGCAGAAGCGCGCGTTGCCGGAGCAAATCTTTACCAACTGAAGCTGGTTAGAGAGAATAAAGGGACAATTGCTATATATTCAACATATGTGGATGGTTTAGTTTTAGGTTCAGCAGGCCTTACTGAGAATAGCGCATCTAAGGAAGGATTTGAGGTAGTCACCGGTTGCTGTGAGGGAACGGACAAACACCCTGCAAATTTAGCAGGGGCAAGTAAAGTTAAGGTTAAGCTGATTTTTGCAAAACAGTCCGGAATAGTTATGGGGGGACAAGTTGCCGGCGGCATATCGTGCGGCGAAATGATTAATAGTATAGGGATTGCCATACAAAAGAGGGTATCTTTTACGGAGTTTGAGACTTTGCAGGTGGCAACACACCCATATTTAACCAGTGCACCTACGCTATATCCTTTGATATTAGCAGCGCAGGATGCCCAGATATAAGCAGAGGCAGATGAAAAAAAAATTTAAATATGTTTATGGCCCGGTTTTTTCCTGGAGGTTAGGGGTGTCTTTAGGGATTGACCCCATATCCGCAGAACATAAAATTTGCAGTTTTAATTGCACTTACTGTCAGCTTGGTGAAACGAAAGTTTTAAGCGACGAAAGAAAAGATTTTGTTTCCGTAAGCGAGATTATAGAGGAAATCGATTTATTGCCTTCTTTAAGTGCAGATGTTATTACTTTTTCAGGGAGAGGAGAGCCTACTTTGGCGGCGAATTTAGGGCAAATGCTTAGGGCTATAAAGAAGATAAGGAAAGAGCGCCTTGCGGTAATTACGAATACCTCTCTTATTAGCAGAGAAGATGTCCGTAATGATTTATCCTATGCTGATATTGTGATTGCTAAGCTTGATGCACCCTCTCAAAAAAGCTTTGAGGTAATTAACCAGCCTATAGAAACAGTTTGTTTTGATGCGCTAATACAAGGGATAAAGAATTTCAGGAATATTTTTAAAGGAAAGCTTGCCTTACAGGTTATGTTTATCAGCAAAAATAAAGAGTATGCCGAAGAGATTGCGCGTATTGCAAAAGAAATTAGCCCGGCGGAAGTCCAGATAAATACTCCTTTAAGGCCGTGCAAGGAAAGGCCGTTGCCAAAGGCAGAATTAGATATTTTAAAAAAGCATTTTGAGGGATTAAAAAGTATTTCAGTATATGACATTGAGAAAAAGAAAGTTCAGCCGCTTAGCGATAAAAATACATTAGAAAGAAGAGGAAAGGCATATTGAAAACATATTTAGATTGTATGGAATTTTTAGAGATAAAAAAATACCCTCAAAAAATCCGGAGGTAGTTATGCCGACATACGAATATTTATGCGAATCCTGCGGCTATAAATTTGAGAGATTTCAAAAGATGAGCGATGCGCCAATTAAAGAATGTCCGCAGTGTGGGAAAGAGGTAAAAAGGATAATAGGCGCAGGTATGGGGGTGATTTTCAAAGGCAGCGGTTCAATCAAGACTTGCTGCGGTAGGACTGAGCGTTGCGATAAACCACCGTGCTTAGATACAGGAGAATGTAAGCGATGAATATCAAAATTATTGCAGTTGGTTCAAGTAAATGGGAGCGGTTCATCCGAAAATGGGGAATATCTTTTCTTATAGGAAAGGATGTCTTATTTGATACCTTTGGCTCACCGTATGTTTTTTTACAAAATATTAAAAGATACAATATTGATTTGTCCAAGATACGCCACATCGTTATTTCTCATGATGACTGGGACCATATTTCAGGGTTATGGTGCGTGATTGATAGATATAAAGATTTAACTGTCTATATTTGCCCAAATTTTAAACAGGATATAAAAGAAAGGATTGAATCATTTGGTGCTAAGGTTATTGAGGTGGATAAACCGATAAAAATTACAGATACCATATATGCTACCGGCGAGTTAAGAAGCGAATCCGACAGCAGGACTATTTATGAGCAATCATTAGTAATAAAAACCATCAAAGGTTTGGCTGTAGTTACCGGCTGCGCTCATCCTGGAATAATTGCAATTCTTGATAATATCAATAAATATTTTAACGAACAAATTTATTTAGTGGCGGGAGGATTTCATCTAAAAGATAAGCCTGATTATGAAATTAATCAAATTATCTCTGTGTTTAAAAAACGCGGAGTTAAAAAAGTTACGCCTATACATTGTACCGGCAGATTAGCTATTGGATTATTTAGGAAGGAATATGGCGATAATTTTATCAAGATTGTCCCAGGCAGTATTATAGAGGTATAGTCAAATAATAGAAGTAGGAGGTAGATGGAGAAAGAAATTTAGGGAATCCCTGCGTTTTATCCCAATCACGGAGGTATAAAATGGAAGTTAAATTGACAGATAGTAATTTTAAACAGGAAATATTAGAGCCAGATGTTACGGTTTTAGTAGATTTTTGGGCTCCATGGTGTGGTCCTTGCCGGATGGTTGCTCCGGTAGTTGCGGCGATAGCCAAAAAATATAAAGGAAAATTAAAAGTATGTAAGCTAAATGTAGGTGAGGCGTCAAAGACAGCTTCTGAATATAGTATTATGAGTATCCCCACATTAGCAATTTTTAAAAAGGGAAAAGTGGTAGATAAAGTTATTGGTGCGCTCCCTAAGCCTGAATTAGAGGCTATGGTTGAGAGGTATATTTAGCTAATCAATTTATTAGGCGTAATTCTTAGAATAGCTATATAAGGGGTAGTATATGGAAGATATAAAAAAGAGAAATAAAAAGTCTATTTATAAAACAACAGTAACTTGGAGTGAAGAAAGGAAAGCATTTTTGTGTTCGCTTGGTAAACAAACGATTGAAATAGCCGCATCCTTGGAATCTAAAAAACATGAAGGTATGTGGACACCGGAGAAGCTATTCGTGGCCTCAGTAGAAGGTTTTATAAAAGATACCTTTGTAGATTATGCCAAAAGAAGCAACTTTGAATTTTTAAGTTATGAAAGTGAGGCCGAAGGGGCTGTAGAAAAAGTTGAAGATAAGTTTATGTTTTCTGAAATTAAAATAAGGCCTAAGATTATAGTTGCCTTATGTAGCCAAATCGAAAAAGCAAAAGAGCTTATAGGGCTCGCTGAAAAGAATTGCTTTATATCTAATTCTATCGCATGTAAAGTTACAGTTTACCCTGAAATAAAAGTAAAATTTTGAAAAGGTAATTAGAATGCCTGTTTATAGCTATATTTGCAATAGTTGCGGAGTAAATTTTAGTTTAATAATAAAGAAACATTCAAAGAAAATAAAGCCTAAATGTAAAAGGTGTGGCAGTAAAGATATTGCAAGGTCAAAAGAACCGGCTTGCCCCAAGCGTATCTGCCCTAATTTTGTTTAATTCGGATAGAAGAAAAGGAGTAAAGATGGCTGATTTTAAACAAATAGACGAAGCGCGAAAGTTATTAGGTTTGAAAGAGGATGCGAGCTTAGAAGAAATAAAAGATGCTTATCGAAATCTTAGCCTTAAGTATCATCCTGACAGATGTAAGGAGCCGCACAAAAAGAAATGTGAAGAGCAGTTCAAGCGGATAGCACAGGCAAAGGATATACTTTCAAATTATTGCGCAAACTACAGGTTTTCTTTCAAAGAGGCAGATGTAAAGAAAAATACTATGGATAGAGAATTCTATGAACATCTTAAGAGATTCTATGACGGCTGGTTTGGGGATTTAGGCTTATGAACAATATATTTGACCGTTATTATAAAGAATACGATGCCTGGTATGATAGAAATAAATTTGTCTATTTATCGGAATTAAAGGCGTTGAAGAAAGTCTTACCAAAGAAAGGCAAAGGCTTGGAGATCGGCGTGGGGACAGGCAGGTTTGCCGCCCCTTTAGGGATTACAATGGGGATAGACCCTTCGCATAATATGATTAGGATTGCCGAGCAAAGAGGGGTGAATGTCCGCTGGGGCTTTGGAAAGGACTTGTCCTTTGGGGATGACGTTTTTGATTATGTGGCGATTATCATTACTTTGTGTTTTGTAAAAGAACCGTTAAAAACCTTACGAGAAGCTTATCGGATTTTAAAACAAAGAGGAAAAATTATTATTGGCATAATAGATAAGAATAGTTTTTTGGGCAAATTTTATCAAAAAAAGAAAAGTATATTTTATCGTCAGGCACACTTTTTTAGCGTTGAAGAATCGACCGGCTTATTACGTCAGACAGGTTTTAAAAAATTTTCTTATCATCAAACTTTATTTTCCTTGCCTAAAAAAATAAAAGAGGTCGAGAAGCCTCAAGAAGGTTTTGGCAAAGGCGGTTTTGTGGTAATTTGCGCGCAAAAGAAAGGAGGAGGTAAATGAAGAAGCAAGTCTTTGGGTATGAGCTAATAATGGATTTGTATGATTGTGATTTGGGAGTAATGACATCTAAAAAAAAGCTTCAAGAATATGTGGATACGCTTTGCCCGCTTATTGACATGGAAAAATATGGCAAATTGCTTTTGCCGTACTTCGGCACGCAAAAACCGCACACAAAAGGCTATTCACTCGCGCAATTCATTGAAACCAGTTCAATTACAGCTCATTTTTCCGAACACTGGCGTATTTCCTATATAAATGTATTTTCCTGTAAAACGTTTGACCATAAAGTTGCATTGAGGTTTACAAAAGATTTTTTTAAGGCGAAACGCGTGCGTTCAAAATTTTTAGTGCGATAGGATGATAATATAGATGCACCAAGTTTTTTCTGTTAAAATGAAAAAAGAAATTAAACTAAAATGCTCATAGATTTAACTCAGATGCAGCCGGGCGAAACCGGCCTGATAACAGAAATTCAAGCGGGCCATGGTTTATGCCGCAGAGTGCAAAGCCTTGGCATAAGGCCAGGTAAAAAAATCACTAAAGTAAGTTCTCATTTTTGGCGTGGTCCCCAGACTGTAGAAATAGGTAATATGCAAGTAGCAATTGGTTTTGGCATGGCAAGAAAAATCTTTGTTGAAATAGATAGGAAATAATGGATGAAATTCTATTGATAGGCAACCCCAATGTCGGTAAATCCGCAATATTCTCCCGACTTACCGGCGCCAAAGTTATAATTTCCAATTATCCCGGCACTACCGTTGAATTCACCCAAGGCCGAATGAAGATTGGCGAAGAGATGCCAATGGTTATAGATGTCCCCGGAACCTATACCTTAGAGCCAACATCTAAAGCCGAAGAGGTAGCTGTTGAAATGTTAAAGCATGGTGACGTGGTAATTAATATTGTGGATGCCACAAATCTGGAAAGAAACCTTTCTTTGACATTGCAACTGTTAGAGAAAGATATTCCAGTTATAGTTGTCCTTAATATGTGGGATGATACTAAACATCGCGGAATTAATATTGATATTAAGAAATTAGAGAATTCTTTAGGAGTGCCGGTAGTTCCTACCTGTGGTTTGACTGGCGAGGGGATAAAAGAATTAATTGAGCGGCTGCCCGAAGCAAAAAAACATAAATTACACATTTCTTCCGATAACCACCGATGGGAAATAATAGGTAAAATTGTCACCCAAGTCCAGAGCTTAACTCACCACCATCACACATTATTAGAGCGGTTAGAAGACATAAGCATAAAGCCGCTTACTGGCCTGCCCTTAGCTTTATTAATTATATATTGTGCTTTTTGGATAATTCGTTTTATCGGCGAAAATCTTATTAGCTATATTTTTGAGCCTTTGTTTGATAGGTTATGGTTGCCTTTGATGATGAAATTAAGCGTGTTGTTGGGCGAAGGTAGTTTTTTACATCATATTCTTATCGGCAATTTTATCAAAGGAGCGATAGATTTTGGACAATCTTTCGGACTTTTAACTACGGGTCTCTTTGTGCCTATTGCTATGGTATTACCTTATATATTTAGTTTTTATTTGGTGTTAGGGTTATTAGAGGACTTCGGTTATTTACCGCGCTTGGCGGTTTTATTGGATAATTTTATGCATCATTTTGGATTACACGGATATGCGGCTATTCCGATGATGTTGAGTTTAGGGTGTAAGGTGCCTGGGGTATTAGCTACACGGATTTTAGAGGGCAGGCGCGAAAAATTTATTGCCGCTACTTTAATAGCAATTACTATTCCTTGTATGGCGCAAACTGCGATGATTGTAGGTTTAGTTGGGCAAAGAGGCGGAAGGTATGTAGCGATGATATTTTTTATTTTATTTTTCCTTTTAGTTCTTAAAGGTTTTGTTTTAAACAAGGTTTTAAAAGGCGTAAGCCCGGAAATACTTATTGAGATTCCGCCCTATAGGATACCGCAAATACAGGCAGTAATTAAGAAACTTTGGATGCGTATATTTAGTTTTTTACGTGAAGCCCTCCCATTAGTCCTTTTAGGCGTGCTTTTTATCAACATACTTCATACTTTAAAAATAATAGATTTCTTGGCTGATATTTTTGCGCCTATTCTTACAGGGTTATGGGGGCTTCCCAAAGAAGCCATTTCTGCTTTAGTAGTAGGTTTCTTAAGAAAAGATGTAGCTGTGGGTATGCTTAGCCCACTAAATCTAACTACCAAGCAATTAGTAATCGGCTCTACAGTATTGGCAGTTTATTTTCCCTGCATTGCTACTTATATAGTTTTAATCAGAGAATTAGGTATAAAAGATACACTAAAATCTACATTAATAATGATTATAGGTGCTTTATTGATAGGAACATTACTTAACTTATTACTTTCTGCTTGATTAAATTGCTTGTATTGGTAGAATTAGGCTTGTGCATATGAGTAAGAATATCAATCTTAAAACTGTCTCCCTTTTTCTTATCTTCCTTCTTATCTTTCTTTCTATAGGAGCAGAATTTTTTCATAATCACAGCGACCGCGATTCTCACAATGATTGTCCTGTTTGTCTGTGGTTGGCGACAATCAGCACTTTTGTCTTCTTGTGTATTTTTGCCTGCCTCAGCTTTTCGTTGGAAATCACTCAACGATTTTTTTATGTCAGTCTGCCTGCCTTTATCTCCAAGCCTTGCCTCATAATTCAATATCTTCGCTCTCCGCCGTCTCAGCGCTCCTCCTAGAATCTCTGTAATTTTCAAAATAAGTATTGATTTCCGGAGGTAAAAATAATGAAAAAGATATTAGTTCTTATTATTATTTTATTTTCTGCGACAACATGTTTATACGCAGAAACAGATCCTAATGAAGTAGGTAAGCTAAGAGAAGAGATACAGTCATTAAAATCTCAGTTTGAGGAAATGAAATCAAGTTATGAAAGCAAGATTAACCAGCTTGAGTCCAAGGTTGAGCAACTTACACAACAGACCACTACGACTTCAGGCAAGATTGCTCAAGTCGCCCAACCTTCTCAGACAAACTTAGGGAGATATTTTCAAAATTTTAATCCTGATATTAGTGTAATAGGCGATTTTATTTATCATGGCACAGATAATAAAAGCGACGAGGTATATAATCAATTTCAAATGCGTCAAGTAGAATTAGCTTTTTCCGCATCAGTAGACCCTTACGCACGAGCAGATTTATTCCTGCATGTTGAGCCGGATGGTGATGAATGGCATGTCGGTCTTTGTGAAGGGTATATGACTTTGCTGAATTTGCCTATTGAAAACCTGCAGGGAAAAATAGGAAAATTTAAAGCAAATTTTGGCAAGGTGAACAGACTTCACCTGCATTCGCTTCCATGGGTTGATTATCCTAACATGCTCACCAACTATTTTGGGGAAGAAGGAATGAGTCAACCTGGAGTTTCGGCAAGCTACCTGATTCCTAACCCATGGGATAAATATATAGAATTTTCATTAGAGGCTATGAACAATCACAATTTTGCCAGTTTCGCCGGCAGTCAGGGCAGAGATATGGTTTATGTCTCACATTTGAAAAACTTCTTTGATATTAATGAAGCATCTACCGTAGAACTCGGTGGAAGCTTGGCAACGGGACCTAATGATGATGGCCATGGAAAGAATAGGACTACTCTTGAAGGGATAGACCTTACGTATAAATGGAAGCCCCTAAAAGAAGGTTTATATAAATCTTTAATCTTTCAGAACGAAGTGCTCTTTAGCCAAAAAGACAATGTAATTGCCGAAGAAGGCGCAGACCCAAAACAAGTTGATTCTTGGGGCGCATACTCCTCTTTGCAATATCAATTTGCCAAACGCTGGTCTGTTTTTAGCAGGTATGATTTCTCAGAATTTCCTGATTATGCTAATAGGCATGATAATGCTATATCAGGAGGTTTAACCTTTGCGCAAAGTGAATATTGTTTCTGGAGATTGCAGGTTAAGCACACCGACAGGGATTACGCTAAGGATAGTAACGAAGTTTGGCTGCAATGTAATTTTGGGTTAGGCCCGCATAGAAAACATGAATATTAATCTTTAAGGAGGTCTTAAAAATGCGAAATTTATTTATCGTATTAGCTTTAATTTTTGGTTTAACTTCGTTTGCTTATGGCGATGATAAAATTCAGATACTTACCACAACCGCTGACCTTAAGTCTATCGCTGAGTTCATCGGAGGGAATGAAGTAAAGGTCGACAGTTTAGCCAAAGGTTGTCAGGATCCTCATTTTGTGGAGGCAAAACCATCCTTTATGATGAAAGCGAAGAAGGCCGATCTATTTATTCGCGTGGGTCTTGAGCTTGAGATTGGCTACGAAGAATTAATCATTGATGGTTCAAGGAATTCAAAAATAAGGATTGGTCAACCCGGGCATCTGGACGCATCGGAAGGAGTGCTTTTATTGGAAGTTCCTACCACTACAAAAATAGATCGTTCAATGGGCGATGTGCATCCTATGGGTAATCCACATTATTGGCTTGATCCTTTGAATGCTAAAATCATCGCTTCCAATATTACCAATCGGTTATGCGAAATTTCACCGCGAAATGAAGCTTATTTTAGACAGAATTTAACTGAATTTAATAAGAGAATAGACACAAAAATGGTTGAGTGGCAAGAAAAGTTAAAACCTTTTAATGGGCAAAAGATAGCCATTTACCACCGTAGTTGGCCCTACTTTGCCAATAGGTTCGATTTGGAAATTGCTTGTGAGCTAGAACCTAAGCCGGGTATACCTCCGTCACCAGCGCATTTGAGAGAAGTTATCGAAAAGATAAAGAAAGAAAATATTAAAGTAATCCTGATGGAGGTATTTTACGATGAGAAACCTGCGCGATTTGTTGCTGAGCGAACCGGCGCTAAAGTAGTGATAGTGCCGAATTCTGTAGGCGGTACGAAAGAAGCTCAGGATTATTTCAACCTTATGGATACAGTTATAGATAAGTTAGCGCAAGGGCTTAATTCTTAAAGAAAGGAGTCAATATTATGGAAATGTGGACGTTGATGGCGGCGCCCTTTGCCGCATGCTTAGTCCTTACAGGCATACATTGTTATCTTGGCCTTCATGTTGTAACGAGGGGCGTGATATTTGTCGACTTAGCATTGGCTCAGATAGCCGCCTTTGGAGCAGTTTTAATGCTTCTATTCGGTTACGAACTATCCGGCTCACATGCCTATATAGTATCGCTTCTTTTTACTTTTGTCGGAGCTGGAATTTTTGCTTTAAGCCGGTTGCGGGAAAAAGTAATTCCTCAAGAAGCGATTATTGGCATAGTCTACGCGGTTTTTTCTGCGGCATCGATCCTTGTTCTGGATCGCGCGCCCCACGGCCATGAGGCATTGCAGGCGATGCTTGTGGGTAGCATCCTTTATGTCAGTTGGTCTGCCGTTTTAAAAATGTTTTTGATTTACTTGGCCGTGGGAGTTTTTCATTATATTTTTCGGCGCAAGTTTTTTCTTATTTCGCAGGATGTCAATGAGGCAAGAAGAAGAGGAATTCCGGTTATGTTTTGGGATTTCCTTTTCTATATCACTTTTGGTTTTGTGGTTACCAGTTCAGTAAAGATTGCCGGCGTACTTCTGGTCTTTAGTTATCTTGTTGTACCGGCAACATGTGCCATGCTTCTGGCAAAAGGCATATTACCACGGCTCATTATTGGCTGGCTTATAGGGTTTTTAGTAAGCGTGTTAGGGCTCTTCTTTTCAGTGAAATTGGATCTGCCTACCGGCGCGTCAGTGGTGACATGTTTTGGCTTAGCGTTACTCGTATCAGCAGGCTTGTCATTGTATTCAGCAAAAAAAATTAATAAGGAGTGAATATTTGAGATGCGCCGAATCATTTATTTAGGAGTAGCTGTAGGGTTTTCCCTCCTTTTAAGTTCTTGTGCTACAACATCGATTAAACCGCCCATAATTCCTACAAAAGAAGTATATCCCACACTACCCTCACCTATTTTAAGACAGGATGTTTTCCACATTATTGCACCGGGCGAAACGCTCTGGCGAATTGGTAAAATGTACGATGTTCCCATAAAGGATATATCGTCCGCGAATAATTTAAAGATACAAACTTTAGAGAAAGGCCAGCGCCTTTTGATCCCTAATGCCGCGCCTCTCATTCCGGTCATCCCTTTATATCATTCTAAGAAATGGAAATACATTATTATCCATCATAGTGCAACCGACGAAGGCAGTTCCCTTTCTTTTGATACGTATCATCAAAATAGAGGATGGGAAGGAATAGGGTATCATTTTGTCATTGATAACGGTACAAAAGGAAAACAGGATGGTCAAATTGAAGTTTCTCCCCGCTGGCTTAAGCAGAAAAATGGCGCTCATTGCAACGCGGATAATATGAATGAACGGTCAATCGGGATTTGCCTTGTCGGTGATTTTAATAGCGAATCCGTTTCAGAGAAACAATTAGACGCTTTAGTTTATTTAACGGACAAGTTAAGGAAATATTACAAAATTCCTTTTAAGCGGATAATGGGGCATGGCCAGGTTCGCGGCGCAAAAACAGAATGCCCGGGAAAGAAATTTCCGTGGAAGGAGTTGAGGTTACGTTTAGAGGATTAGCATGTTATTAAACCATAAATCTATCAGAATAATCAAGCACTTTGTAATAATCGTTTTCGCTGTTTTAATATCGTTCAGCGCTTTTTATACGTTATGGTTATCGCCGAAATATACCGTTCCGATTCTCATGTACCATCGGTTTGGATATAAAGAGGATAATCTTTTTGTCACTCCGGAGAATCTTGAAAGACAGACGAAATACCTTAAAGATAAGAAGTACAATATTATAAAATTGGATGAGTTGATTGATGGAATAAAAAGCGGGAGGAAATTTAAGCATAATACGGTGGTTATAACGATTGATGATGGCTATCAAGATAACTATTCATCCGGTTATCCGATTTTTAAAAAGTACGACATTCCCGTAACCATATTTCTCGTGGCAAACCAGATTGGGAACGATAAACTATTTCTAAACTGGGATGAGGTTAGGGCTATGCTAAATAACGGAGTCTCTTTTGGCGGGCATACAAAGAACCATGCGTATCTTCCTTTGACAGAAGACAAAGATGCTGTGTGGGATGAAATTAAAGGGTGTAAGGATATCATAGAGCGTAATATTGGAAGTCATATCAATCATTTTTGTTATCCAGGCGGCGGTTTTAATAATACCATTAAAGAACTTGTCGTTAAAGCTGGCTATGTGAGTGTTTGTACTACAAATAGGGGGTCATCAAAGTTGAATCTGGATGTTTATGAATTAAAACGCATTAAGGTAAAAAATACTGATACAAATGAACCTTTTAGCTTTGCTGCCAAGCTTTCCGGATATTATAATCTTTTTAGGAGTATTAAAGAGGGACATTGACATATTTTTATGATACAACAAGTATTTAGGATCAATTTTTTAATTATTGTAGTGATTTAATAAAAAGCGCAGGCACATTTAAGCCCAGCGATTTCTTATTTTTATCAATAGATTTTTTGGTATCGTTTATCGTTGCGCTTTTGTCCATAAAGTGCCTACTTGGTTTTATAAAGAATCACAATTTTATTCTTTTTGGTATTTACCGCATTATCTTGGCGTTGTTGTTTTTATTTATATTTAAGGCGTAATTGGCAAAGAGCTACACTTTACGTTTATAATTTAATGCGGGATTTTCCCACTTGTAGGGGTAGAGCGATTCATTAAATCTATTCTTAAGTAACTTTTCCATTCTTTCAAAATTATGTTATATCGAAAATTAGGCATTAGCGGATTGGATATTTCTGCAATTAGCCTGGGCACATGGGCTTTTGGCTCTGATTCCTGGTGGGGGCATCAGGAAAGCCGGGATTCTTTTAAAACCATTGAAGAGGCTTTACATAGAGGAGTGAATTTAATAGACACTGCGCCTGTATACGGTAGAGGGCATGCGGAAGAAGTATTGGGAGAGTTTTTCGCAAAAAATTACCAGCGCGATAAAGTTATTTTGGCTACGAAGGCAGGTTTAAGCTGGCAAGAGCGCAGAATTTTTCATGATCTTTCCGAGAAAAAAATGCTTCATGAGATTGATGAATCAAGGCGCAGGCTGCGCACTGATTACATTGATCTTTACCAAGTGCATTGGCCCGACCCAGCTGTGCCGATAGCGCAAACAGCGGCTATTATGCAAAAATTCCTTTCAAGCGGTATTATCAAGGCAGTGGGTGTCAGCAACTTTTCTATAAACCAGATAGAAGAGTTTATGAAGTATTGTCCGGTGCATTGCGTCCAGCCTGAATTTAGTATGTTTAAACGCGATGCAAAAGAAGATATTATTCCTTTTTGCGTAAAAAATAACATAGGCATTATTTCTTACGCTCCTTTATATAGCAGTATTCTGACTGGAAAATTTTTCTTTGAAGATGTAAAAATCCCGGGAGATATAAACCGTAAAATTAAAAAACCTGAATTAAGCGAACCGCGTTATTCTATAAACAAAAAAGCGCTATCTTATCTTAAAGAGTTAGCGGATAGCCGCGGATATACGCTCACTCAGCTTGCTTTGAGCTGGAATTTTAACCATGAAGGTATAACTTCTTCTATCGTTGGTATGCGAAAATCGCAACAGGTAAGCGAGAATCTTAGTTGCCTCGATTTTAGTATGACGGCAGAGGAGCTGTGTTCAATAGACACAATACTTAATGAACGAGAAGCCAGCCTAAAAAACTTGGTATGAGACGGCAATAAACCTAATTTTTAATCGACTTGCAGAAATCCCCAGCGCTTTACCCGGAGAAATTTCTCACTGAGAAATTTCAGAGGGAGCCCGCGGAGATTTATTTTTTAAAAATAATCTGTTAAAGAAATAGACAAATGCTTGACAAGAGCGTATTTTAGTGTTATCTTTCTGAGAAAGGTATTACTATGAAAACAATAAAAAGATTTGGAGTGTCTTTGGAAGAGGATTTATTTAAGGAGCTGGACCTTCTTGTTAAAAGACATAAATTTCCTAATCGAAGTCAGGCCATAAGGTTTCTTATAAGACAGAATGTATCTGAGGAAGCCTGGCAGGAGAATAAAGAAGTTTCCGGAGCAGTTGTCTTGATTTATGATCATCATAAGCGAGATTTAGTAAATAAGTCTTTAAGTATCCAGCACGAATTTTCCCATATAATTTTAGCTACTCAACACGTTCATCTTGACCACAATAGTTGTCTGGAAATTATTGCGCTCAAAGGAAAAGCAGAAGGCTTGAAAGCTCTCTCTGATAAACTTATTGCCTTAAAAGGTATAAAGCACGGCAAACTTGTTATGAGCGGAACATAAAAATTTTTTTATATCCGAGTAACACGATTTTTAGAAAAGTAGCAATGGATAGTAAAAACACAACAACGGAAGATAAAGAAAAGCAGCACATAGTAAAAGAAATTACGGAAGCTATAGAGAGCGTTAACTATGGAGAGATAATTATTGCTATTCATGATTCAAAGGTTGTGCAAATAGAAAAAAGAGAGAAGAAGAGATTCAAATAAATTTGCTACTGCATAAGTAGAGCTTAACTGCCCAGAAGTGATTTCCCGACTGGACAACCAGAGGAGAAGTTAGAGGAGGTTGTCCAGATGCGGATAATTGGATTTTTAATCGGTATTTGTTTTTTTGCTAATGTTTGCTTTGCAGCTGAGCCTGTTACAAATGAACAGTTGTTTGAGGAAGTCAGATCGCTTAAGGCAATTGTTAGCGCACAGCAGCAAAAAATCAACGAACTTGAAAAGAAAATAACACTGCAAACAACTCCAACGCAGCCGGTTAAAGTAGAAGAAGCCAGGCTGGATGATTTAGAGAGGCGCTTAGACAGCTACATTGATGAGCGCCTTGAGAAAAAATATCCCGGCTCAGAAATTATGAAAGATTTAGAATTAGGTATAGGCTTAACAGGTGTGGTCCAGGGTACGCATAATGCGAATAGCGACAGTTTGCCGTTTAAAAAAGATGTGGTAGATGCATCTTATTCTATTGATTTAACATTTTTGAAGAAATTTGATGATTACGGCCAGGCGTTTGTGCATTTAGAGCAGGGTAACGGCCAGGGTGTTGAGCCACATTTAAAAGTGTTTAGCAATGTTAATCGTGACGCTGATAGTGATAATAACGTGCGTGCTACGGAGGTTTGGTACGAACATTATTTTTCTCCAAAAAATATACCTTTAACCATAACCGCGGGAAAACTTGACCCTACTATTTATATTGATGATAATGCCTATGCTAACGACGAGAACAGCCAATTTTTAGGAAGAATGTTTAGGAATTCTCCAGCCATTGAATTTCCAGAAAATTCGGGAGCATTGCGTTTGGGCTATGAATTAGGCGAGATAGCAGATTTTAATGCACTTGCCTTAAACGGAAATGCTGATTGGGATAATACCTTTGATGGGATGTTTTTTGCCGGGCAGGTTAATTTTCAACCGAAATTATTTTCCAGAGAGGGTAATTACCGTATCCTTGGCTGGTATAACGATCAGAATCACACTAAATGGCTAGATACAACTGAAGATAAAAAGAAAGGCTATGGCTTTGGTTTAAGCTTTGACCAGGAAATTATGGATAGTTCAGGGTTATTTGCGCGTTACGGATGGCAGAACCCTAAAGTTTATTTAAACAGCGCATCGGATTTCTCGCTTGAACAATCCTATAGTATGGGCGCGCAGTTTAAAGGAAATCTTTGGGGCAGAAGTAATGATATCGTTGGCCTTGCTTTTGGCCAGACCTTTCCTTCTAATGATTACAAAAAAGCAGGAGCTGAACTTTCGTCCGTAAGGAAAGCAGATCCGGAAAATCATTTAGAATTTTATTATAAGCTTGCAGTTAATAAGCATCTTTTTTTAAGCCCGGATTTACAGGTTATCTGGAATCCTTACGGCAATGACGCGATAAACGGAGATTCTACGATTACAGTAGGCGGGATGAGAGCGCATGTGGAGTTTTAAAAAGGAGGTATAAAATGTGGCTGGCAACGACTTCTATCGCGGCAGCAGGTGCAACTTTAGCTAAGTTTGTTTTACCAAAGAAATACAAATTAGATTTTTTAGCTTTAATGCTATGGGGAGCAGCAGCAATGATTCTTATCGACCATATATTCGGATATGAAGGCGGAAGGTTTTTAGAAAAAACAACAGATGGAATGATTAAAAATAGTGCGGTATTAGGAATTGCAATGTTGGTGCCCGTGTTTATAATCTGGGGGATTTCACTTTTAATTTCAAATTTAACAAGGAGGTAACAAATGGCTTGTTTTATTGTTCCTATGGGTGCGGCAATAGTAACAACTGCTGTAAGCAAAAAAGTTCCTAAAGAATACCATCTTAATTGGTTAAATTCAATGCTGTGGGGCGGAGTAACAATGTTAGCAGTTGAACATATCTCTCACGGAGAAGTTGTTCCTTACCCACCATTTCTAACCGCCGGTCTTCCTGAAGTTTTACCGGAAATGTTGAAGGTTGGTGTTCCGATGGCCCTATCTATTTTCCTAATATGGGGGATAATGGTAGCAGTAGCCGCAATAACAAGTAAAAGAATAAAGTATGTAGAGACACAGTAAAAAATTACATTAAACATAACCAAAGCCCACTGTGTAGGTGGGTTTTGGTATTTTTATAAGGCAATTTCAAACTGGTTAAATTTGTTTCGTATATTTGGAAATGGATAGACGGTTTTTATAATTTATTCTTTGAAAAAATAATTAATGCTACATCCGTCTTCTTATGTGGGAAACTTACAGGGATGTCATCAGACGCTATCCAAAGATTTCTCTATCTGAAGAAAGACGCCTAATTTCAGAGGCTCAAGGAGGCTCAAAGAAAAGTAAAGATGAACTTGTTCTTTGTCATATCGGCTTCCTAATTTTTAGAATCAATAGAATAGTATTTTCTGCTTTGATTCATCGATTTGGGGAAGATTTGCTCGAAGAAGCTATATTGATTGTTTACAAGAAGATTGAAAGCTACAACCTTAGCTACTGCGATGAACAAGGTAATCCTAATCCAGTGAAATTTGTCTCTTACATTTGGAAACGAATCGATGGGTTTATAATTGATTCTTTAAAGAAGGAACTAAACGAGTCTCACTTTTATAACAGATATAATGAATATAATATAAACAATGGCGATTTATCATCTATGTCCAGGTCTCGATAGGTGGATAATAAGTAAAATTAAGAAAGGTCTGAGCCCATGAAACTGGAAAGGAATCCTATTTTTGTCTATATTGTGGGTTTTGGGTGGTTTTGCTTGACACGAACGTGCGGTAGCCTTCGTTGGCGTTGTTGGCGAAATCAGGCGAAGGCATACCGCAGGCAAATAGCTTTAAGTGGCTGGGGCTAAAGAACATCGTTAATAAAAACATCATCAAAATAATTCATATGACTTTAAGGAATTAATCTGTGTTTGATTATGAATTATTTGAAATTCCATATAAATTAAAATATGAATTAATTTATCCGCTAAACCACTATTTAGACTATATTTTACCCCCATTCCCTTGAGGCTAAGCTAAGACTGCTGCATATTCTTTGAGTTATCATTTCACTACCCAGCAGGGTGTCCTGTTGGACTAGCTGAAACAAAAGCTAGAAATAGGACATTTTTATCTTGATAGCGCAAGTTTATGTATTTGCTTGACAAAATAATCAGCTATGGTAATTTATTACCATAAACATGGTGAAAAGATGATATCTTTACGCTCAAAGGTGGCAATAAAATTACTGGATTACTATTTCCTTAATCCGGATGCTCAAATATACATCAATGAATTGGCAAGGACCCTAGAGCTTGATCCTAAAAATACCGAAACTAAACTTAAGGAATTTGAAAAAGAAGGCCTTCTTAAAAGTGAATTCCGCGGAAAGGAAAGATATTTCTTTCTTGCAAAGGATAACCCTGTTTTGGAGCATTACCGCCAGATTTTCCTAAAGACCTATGGTATAGAAAAGAGGCTTAAAGATATACTGCGGGGTATTGAGGGGCTTAAGGAAGCATATCTATTCGGCTCATACGCAAGTAACAAGATGGATTCTTCAAGCGACATTGATCTTTTGGCTATTGGCACGCACTCTGTTTTGGAATTGCAAAGATTCATCGCGAAATTACAGAAGGATATCGGCAGAGAATTCAATGTAACGAATTTAAGCCTAAAGGAATTCGAGGCAAAGAAAAGGGATAAAGACCCTTTTATAAACAGTGTCTTTAAAACCAAGACCATAAGGCTTATATGATTAATTTTGAAAGCCAATACTTTCAGAAGCTGGCATTTAAAGATGCGCAAATTGAGCAATTCTTAAAGTCCGCTCTTCATGACCTTAAAATAGCTGAAACATCGGATATTGCGGATGTTATCTTTAAGTTCAGTTACGATGCGCTCATAAAATTAGGTATCGCGTTAATCGCCCAAAAAGGGTATAAAATAAGGAGTACAACCGGCCACCACGTTAAGATACTTGAGAAGTTGAGCCAGATACTTAAAGAAGAAGACATCCTCGTGCTTGGCAATAAGATGAGGCAGGAGCGTAATGTTAATCTTTATGATGGCGGATTTTTTGTAGGAGAGAAGGACAGCCGCGAATATTTGGATTTTGTAAAGAACGTTTTTAAAAAGGCGGATGTAAAATAGGTATCTAGCCAAATTATTACGAAAACTTCTTAGTGTATAATGATAATATTTTTATCTTGCTATCGCAGTGAAAAAGATACATCTTGACAAGCAAAAACTAAAGTATATACTTAAGCTGTTCTTAGATTTTTGACAATTTAATTTAAAGAAATCGTGTGAGCGGTTTCTTTAAACGTTCCAAAAAACAGTCCTATTGGAAGAACCAAGGGGCTGGTTTCCGAATCGTCTAAGTTCGGAAGCCAGCCCTTTTTCTATTTTCTGACCCAGGAAACCTTAACTATATGAATAAACTACTCAAAACTGTATCAAAAGATGAATTGGATTATGCATTAATTACCTTTAGCGAAACGATAAAACTGTCCTTTTACCTGATTGAAAACCCTTATTCCTTAAAATATTCCCTCTATCTTATAAAAAAAACTTCAGGATTCGCTAAGCTATTCCATTGGCATGTTGATTTAGGAGTTATTAACATATTTAGCAAAAATACACTAAAAATCTTATTAATTCTTTACCGTCATGCCAATTACCGTGACTTTACCGGAATATACAAAAGAAACCAAATCGCAAGCAAAGGTGAGCTCTTTCCTCAGCAAGTCTCAATCTCTATGAAACAGCTCATCTTTGCAGGCGTGGTTGAGAAAATCAAAAAGAAAAATACCCTGTATTACAGGCTAAAGACAGAACCTTCCCCAAAGCTTATAGACTACCTTAACTTTTTCTCTAATAAAACCATAAAAACAAACAAAAAAGGCTATGTTCGTAGGGACCCTTATACCGGTAGATACAAAAAATCAAAGACTAACAATCCATAAACTATGGACTTTCAAGAATCCATATTTTATGGACTGTGTGAGTCCATAATTTATGGACTTTGCCTATATATAGTCTCTAAGGGAGTATCTAATCTATAAGTCTCTATATATGTGTTTTAAAAACTAAAGGAATAAAATAGATT
>JAUYCY010000190.1 GCA_030692055.1 Candidatus Omnitrophota bacterium
CGCAATACGCAATACGCGATTTTGAAGGGATGATTTCCAAAGGTGAATTGACCCGGTTAGTAGTAAACTTAAAGCCCACAATCGATAAATACAATAAAAATTCCCAATACGGCCCGCTTTCTTTTTTTGAGGTTTATACGGCCTTAGCCTTTGTTTATTTTAAGCAAAAAAAAGTTGATTTTGCGGTTTTGGAAACTGGCCTCGGTGGTCGACTGGATGCCACCAATGTTGTTAAGCCTTTGGTCTGTGCCATCACGCCCATAAGTTATGAGCATACCCAGAGGTTAGGTAATACCTTAAGAGAGATCGCCAGGGAAAAGGCAGGCATCATTAAAGTTCAAAGTTCCTGCCTGTCCCTGCCCGTCCGGCAGGCAGGCAAAGTTCAAAGTTCAATTGTTATAACTGCACCGCAAGAAAAAGAAGCGATGGAGGTAATTAGAAATAGATGCAAAGAAGTGGGGGCAAAATTATATGAAATAAATAGTAATAGATACCCCCGCTTTAAAATGAAGCTGCTGGGTGAGCATCAACAGATTAATGCCAAGGTAGCCGTAGAAGTAATTAAGGTGTTGCGTTTTTACGGGATTAAAATTAATAGAGAAACGATGAGGAAAGGCCTTTATAATACTGTCTGGCCGGGCAGGTGCGAGGTTATCTTTAAGAATCCTTTAGTGGTTTTAGATGGCGCACAAAATGTTGCTTCTGCAACAGTTTTAAAAGGAACGATTAAAGAAAATTTCCAATATAAAAAATTAATTTTGGTTTTGGGTATTTCTAATGATAAAGATATAAAGGGAGTATGTAACGAGTTGCATGATTTAGCAGACAAAATTATTTTAACTAAAGCCAATAATCCCCGGGCTACGGAGCCAGAAGTTTTAGCGCAATCTTTCGATGGGAAAGAAGCGCATAAAACTAAAAACGTTAAAGAAGCGCAGGAGGTTGTAAAGCGTATAGCCAAAAAAGAGGATTTAGTTTTAGTGACCGGGTCGTTATTTGTGGTGGGAGAGGCACGAAAATTATTTTAGGATTTTGCCTCCGCGTGCTGAAAT
>JAUYCY010000065.1 GCA_030692055.1 Candidatus Omnitrophota bacterium
TATTTTTTCTTATTTTCTTTAAAAAAATATTTTCTTTGCAATCTAAAGGCTTTTATGTTTAACTATAAGGCATTAAGAGCATAACCGCTTGTATTCTTTATAAAATACCCTATTGACAAGGGTAGTTTCGCAACAGCGCCATTTTACGTTTATGGCTACCCAACAGGGTGTCCTGCTGGACTATTGTTTAATGTCTAACTGAGAAATATATATACATCGTAGAGTTTAATGCCATCTTATATACAGACATCGTAGAGTCTCTTTTTATGTTCTATACTGATCTCCAAAAAGGAGGTCAGTATGAACGAAAAACAATTGCGCGAAAATGCTATAAAACGGTACGAAAACGGCGAATCACCAAAAGCAATTTATCAGAGTCTCGGCAAAAGTGAAGCATGGTTTTTCAAATGGTTAAAACGGTACCAGCACGATGGGGAAAATTGGGCTGAGAGTAAATCGCGGGAACCCCATCATACACCGAATAAAATCAATAAGACTATGGAACAAGCCGTTATAGACACAAGAAAAACACTTGAGAAAGAACTTTACGCCCAAATAGGCGCGTTTAACATCAGTTGGCAATTGAACCGACAGGGAATAACTCCACCGCCTATCCCAACAATAAATAAAATACTCAAACGCAATAACCTTGTGCGCAAGGGCATCAAGTATCAACCCAAAGGTGTTATTTATCCTGCACCGGAAGTCATAACGAGCAATGACCTTCATCAATTCGATATTGTAGGCCCACGGTATTTAAAAACCGATGGCCGTTTTTACTCGGCGAATATCATTGACGCTCACGATCGCCGTTGTAGTGTTAATCCAATGCGCCGTAAAAACCGCATTGATATTATCGCTGCTTTAGTGCGCTGCTGGCACACACTGGGGCTTCCGGTTTACCTGCAGATGGATAATATGCTCCCTACCCGTGGCAGCAATCGTTACCCTCATTCATTCGGCTTAGTTATCCGTCTATGCTTAAAGCTCAGCATACAGCCGGTATTCATTCCCGTACAAGAACCGTGGCGCAACGCAATCATAGAACATTTTCAGAATGTTTTTGACAAAAAGTTTTTCCGCGTGCAGTATTTCAAAAACTTTAACCATCTGCTTAAACAGGCAAAAGGATTTGAAACATTCCACAATCGTAATTACCGCTACAGCACGCTGGGTGCCAAAACCCCTGCAGAAAAATGCTCCAATAACGTTAAACTGCTTCCCGAAGATTTTACGCTTCCGGAAAAGCTTATTATTACCCCGGGCCTTGTACACGCTATACGTTTCATCAGAAGCAACCTCATCCTTGATGTATTCGGTGAGAAACTTGCGGTTCCGCGTGACGTCGAATACGAATATGTTTGGGCGACTATAGATACGACACAGGAAAAACTATTCGTGAAACATGATGGCAAAACCGTTGCTGAATTTAAGTATCCGTTGCCAGCAACGTCGATTGATATGTCAAAGAACGAGTTATAACTTTACGATCTCTGTATATTTTAAGATATTAACTTTACTCTACGATGTCTGTAAACAGGTCATCTAACCACTATCACCTGCTTCTTGAAACTACCAAGCCCAACATCTCGAAGATAATGCATTATATCAACGGTTCATATACTACTTACTACAATATAAAACGCAGGCGTTCCGGCCATGTATTTCAGGGCCGGTTTAAGTCTATTGTGGTGGATAAGGATAGCTATTTTCTAGAATTAAGCCGTTATATCCATCTTAATCCGGTAAGAGCCAAAATGGCAGATACTCCTGCCAAATACCGCTGGTCTAGCTATCCGGCTTACCTTGGTAAAAAAGACAGTTTATTGGATAGAGATAAGGTAAAGCAATGTCTGGATATGAACGCAGGCCAATATGAACGTTTTATTTTGGAAGGCATAAAAGATCCGAGAGATCCTTTCAAAAACGTCTATGCCGGCTTTCTTTTAGGTTCAGTTAAATTTATCAAAGAAAAGCTTGAAAACTTAAGATGCCAGGTAGAAGGAGATGAAATATCCCACAAGCAAACAATCAGGCTTACGGCCTCAAAGGATGATATAATAAAAGCCATAACCGATAAATATCGCAAGACTATTGAGCAGATACGTATCAGTAAGCATCGTCCCATGAAAGAAAAGAATTTGGCGGTATACCTATTGCGTAAATATACCAGCCTTACCGGTAAAGAAATTGGCCTTGAATTAGGGATGAAACCCATGGCGGTAAGCAAGTCAGCTTTACGTATGGGGCGGTTTATTGCTCAGGATAAAGGGGTGAAGCGCGAGATAGAGGAGATAATGTCTACTGTCAAGGTCTGACCCCGCGTTAGTGAGTGTAAGTACTGCGTGATGATTTTAGGGGTCTTAAAGAGGATAAATGATGCTTGGTTTTTTAGTGTATAACCGTGGTTAAAACTGGGAAAGAATATTTCACGATGGAGAAGAGAATGTCGAAAATTCTTCTGTTTCCCACTCGCCCTGCCTACTTGACATTGTATGTCACAAACCGATGTACGTTACGATGCAAGACTTGTTTTTTGAATTTTGATAAACCCGATAAAAACGAACTGACCTTACCAGAGATAGATAAAATTGCTTTTTATTTACGTGGGTTAATCTGGCTTGATATCACTGGTGGAGAACCATTTTTAAGGAAGGACCTTCCCGATATCTGTGCGAAATTCGATACTTACTCGTTAACCATCCCGACTAATGGATTCGATCCTGCACTGATATCTGAGATGACACAAGAGATAAGAAAGCGGACAAGTGCCGTTATGAATATTGCAGTATCGATAGATGGTTTTGAGGCAACACATGATGAGATTAGATCAAAAGGATCTTTTCAGCGAGCAATTGAAACTTTAAAATTATTGAAACAGATTAAAGGTATTAAAGTGAGGATAATCACGGTGTTATGTGAGCGAAACTACGATGAGACTATTGATTTCATGAGATTCATAAAAACATTTGATATCGACTTTCATTCTATAAATTTTCGGAGAGGCCCCGCTACGATTTCAAAATATAGCTGTCCCTCAGTTGAGAAGTTAGAGGAAATAAAAGAGAATATTTTCAGGATATGGAAGACGTATGATTATGGATTTAAGACTTTGGAAGGCAAAATATTGCGAAACTATCAGCAACTCATGTATGAAACGAGTTTGAGGATTATTAAAGAGAAACGGCAGATACCTTCCTGTTTAGCAGGAAAATATCATTCGGTTATTTGGGCAAACGGAGATTACTCATTTTGTGAAATGTTAGAACCTTTTGGAAATATACGAGAAGAAGATATCGGATTGTTATTAAAATCGAAGAAAGCAGAAAAAGTAAGGAGGTCCATCAGGGATGGGAAATGTTATTGCTATCATAATTGTAATATGATTGATAACTTTTTTTTGAATCCCCTCCACTATCCAAAATTATTACGGGGTGCCTGGAAATGGTCAAGATAAGCGTGACAATCCCAGTATTCAATGCAGAGAAGACCATACAGCAATGTATCAAATCCGTGTTAGATAATGATTATGAAAATTTTGAAGTTATCTTAGTTGACGATCATTCTACAGATAAGACAAGGGATATACTTGAGGGTATTGGCGATACACGAGCGAGGGCATTAATGAATAAAGTTAATTCTGGCGCATCAATTAGCAGGAACTATGGCATAAAAGAATCACGGGGGGATATTATTTTATTATTGGATTCAGATTCATATGTAAATAAAGATTGGATTGCAGGACACGTACGGGTGCACCAAGAGATATCCGCCGATATAGTCGGCGGAGGTATGGTTGGTATTTATAAAACAATATTTGGAAAATGCGATAATTTTTGTAGTTGGTTTACCTCAATCCCTTTTAGTAAAAGCTATTATTTAACAAGATCACATTTACCGACAAATAATATGTCAATAAAAAGAAATGTTTTTAAAGAAGTAGGATATTTTAATGGAAGTTTGAAGACAGGTGAAGATGCGGAATTTTGTTTTAGAGCGTTACGCAAAAAATATAAAATATACTACAAGTCAGATTTAGTTGCGTACCATTATGATAGAAACAATTTCAGAGATTTTCTCACTCATCAAGAGAATTGGGGAAAGCACGCGATACAAATGCGGCAAAATAACAATATGGATTTTTCTTATCTGCTTCCCAAGTCATACATTGTGGCCTATTTATATATTTTCCCCTTGTCGTTGCTTTATACCGGTTATATAATTAGTAAATGGGTCAGGTATGCCCCTTCTGTTTTGTGGTGCGCTCCAATTATTTTTCTGGGAAAGCTCCAGCAGGCACTCGCAATAAAGAATTCGTTTAAAGGCACGTTCGTTAATTAAACTACACTTTTAGGCATCGACCATAGCTGTTTTTTATCCGCCTTCGCTAGATGCCACGGGCATGCCCGTGGTTGAATGCGAAAAGATTGCTTCGGCGGATGTCACTGAATGGGCAAGCCCGTGGGGTGTTCCATTTTATATAGGTTGCAAAATGACGGATACAAATAATCATAAATCAATCAAGCGTCTCTACATCCGAACTTTTGGCTGGGCGTTAGTTATGATATCAGGGAGACGCTTTTATGATAGAACTAAAATCGATACGAATAAGCCTTAAGAGAATTTGGAAATAATACATAAATACTACACAAAAAACAAATGAATGGTATAATCTATAACAACAGTAAGGGAATTGCGAAGATTGGAAGCCAAATTTCTTCGTCCCCGTGTTATTATTTTTCTCAACCCCTTTTCCTCACTACACAAATAAATTCTTTTCACCAATGGCTAAAAGCCGTCTATCTTAAGGCTGTTTACTAAATGCCAATTTCAGAGATATAATCATATCTAGTTTTTAAAATGAGGAGGTGATATTAAAAAATAGTAAAATGGTGCAATTCGGTAAGGAGATAGATGTTAGAAATGTTCTACATGAAAAGAAGGGGAATGAGGAGGCCAAAAATGAACAAACAAATGTTTAAAAGTAAGTTTTGGCTAATTATAATTCTTTGTCTTGTGTTTATATTGCCATCCACAGATGCATTCTCACAGCAAAGGGGTCAAGGTGGTCATGGTGGTCAAGGTGGTCGTGGTGGTCGCGGTGGTCATCAAGGCGGTCGTGGTGGTCGTGGTGGATGGAGTCATGGTGGATGGGGGCATAGCGGTATAGGTTGGTGGGATTGGGGATATCATCATCCAAGAGGGTATCATTGGTACAATAACAGTTGGTGGTTAGGAGAAGCAATAGTAGAGGGCTTAGTTATAGGCGCCACAATATCCGCGCTTCCACCAGACTATAAAGTTGTATATATAGGTCGTACTCCATATTACTATGACGGTGTGTATTATTACCAGGCGGGTCCTTCAGGATATGTAGTCGTGAATCCACAAGTAGCTCCTGCTGTAGTTACTACTTCGCCGGCTGCACCCACTATAACAATAAATGTGCCTAACTCAAAAGGGGGCTATACTCAGGTCCAACTGACTAGATATAAGGATGGTTATCTTGGTCCTCAGGGAGAATATTATCCCGGTAACCCCAGTATTGACCAATTAAAGGCCTTATATGGGCAATAAAATGATGTAACCATCAAAAAGGGAAAGGCAACTATTGGAACAGAAATATTTTCTGGAATTTTCGCCCTCGGTCATGCAGGTGACCGAGGGTTCAAATCCCTTCGTCCCCGTGGTTTTATTTTATTACATAGCTTTTCTCTCGTGAATTACCTCATCGTTTAGCAAAAGCCTAATGCATTATTTGGATGTGCTGGACCACTTCGTGGCCGCTCTGCTTACGCAGAGAGCACATACTATGCCAAATTATTCAGGCTTTTTCCTTAAAGGCATCCACGAGTCCCGCTAAAAGCGGGACGAGTGAAATCCCTTCGTCCCCTGCCATATCCAAGTATACATACTTTTATTCGTAGCAACAGCAATCACTAACATCTGTCCGGGTTTGTAAAAAATTTATTTTTTGGCTGCCCGTTATATTCACGATAAAAGTATGGTATAATTAATGTTCGTCGGTAGTAAATTTTTTACAAAAAATTACATGGGCCTCATTATATTCAAGATGGATAGATGAACAACTCTACCGAAGGCACGACAATAATATTGAAGTTCTTAATGGCGGATTTGCATTATTTCAACGCCTTAGCGAAGAAGAAAAATTGCAGAATGCGAGAATAGACTATCTTGAATTTGGGATTGCTTATGGAGATTCGTTTAATTGGTGGATAAATTTCAACAAAAATCCAAACTCGAGATTTATTAGTTTTGATACTTTTACTGGATTTCTTGAGAAATGGGCTAATTTTGAAAAAGGCGATTTGTCATCCGAAGGGAAAACTCCGCAAATTAACGATAATCGTCATAGTTTTCAGAAAGGCCTTTTCCAAGATACGCTACCAGAATGTATTAAATACTTTTCGCTTCAGCAAAAGACGATTATAAACATTGATTGCGACCTATACACGTCTACTCTTTTTGTCCTTACAACATTAGCTCCTAAGTTAAAAAAAGACGATATAATAATTTTTGATGATTTTAACGTACGTTATCCTGAAGATGAGTTTCGCGCTTTCTATGAATTCATCAATGCTTATAAGATTCGCTATAAGGTTATATGTTTCAGTAAAGTCAGAGGCCACTTTGCGATAAAGTTGCTATAAGCATTAGTGAGGAAAATAGTATCAAATCTCGAAACTAGAAAATAAATGGTAGTAACCTCGGAGGATACTGTACACAAAAGTAGATGAGTGCATAATTTACAATGCCGGTAAGAGAATTTTAAAAAGAAGAATTCAAATCTCTTCGTCCCCGCCACCCTACGTTCCAGTGAAGAAATTCATAGAAGCAGACTTCGGACGGCAAGCTAACAAAAATCCAAGGTCTACGAAGCTTACTTCTATGAGAGGATTTCTCGGAAGCGTAGTAGACCCTTCACCCCCGCTTTTTGAGACAAAGGGAAAAACGCCTATCGCTGAGGGGACGCTTTGGACGGGAAAACTTTCAGAAACATTGATGGATTTGCTCTTTATAGAAGATCGGGATAGAACTTATCTTAAATAGTATTTTAGTTTCTTTCACAAAAAGCAAGTGATGTCCCTTCTATATGAAAAAATTTCAAGTCGGGCATTTTACGGATAACGGCATCAATAGCTTTAACAACCTCAACACCCTCTTCATAATCGTGCCAAATAATAACCCCCGTATTATTTTTTAGTAATTTTAATGCTGTGTATGAATCTTTTAGCGCATAATCATAGCTGTGCGCACCATCAACAAAAACAATATCGATGGAATTGTAATAACATTGAAAGTCGTAACTAGCCGAATCCCCATATAGTTGAATAATTTTCGTCTTAAATTGATAATCTGATTTCAAAACTCTTTCTCCCCGATCTGATTGATTTATTAAAAGTTTGTCATAATCCGTAAGCTTAAGCAACATTTTATCTGCGTTATTATTAGGAAGATCGAGAGTAAATACTTTGCAATCCTCCGGAGAATTATAAGCCATATTCAGCGTAGTTCTACCGTTAAATGTCCCAATCTCAAAAATATATTTGGGGTGTACCCTTTTAATAATACCATTAATTATAACTAATTCATCGAGAGATACATTTCCGTCTTTACTTTTAGGTTCGAGAACTACTATCTGTTCATCTCCGATAACGGAATTGACCGAAATCGTGGGCAAGTTAGGATAACACGACATGTTTAAAAACCTCAAGCCAGAATGGTTTAAAATAAATGAAATAGCCTGTCTTCCTTTCTTTGTTATTAATCCCAAGGTTATACTGTAGAGCATTAGAATAGCTGAAATAAAATATTTTATACTAAATTTAATAAGTCGCCTAAAGTATCTCATTACCGCGGCATATAACATAAAGAAAAGGTTCGATGCTGTTGGAGGGCTCTAAGCTTGGCATAAAAATATGATAAAAGACATAATACAATAAAAATTAGCGAGAAGGCTGATAAATAAGAAGCAAAAAGCTTTAAATCACCGTAATTATCTAAAATAGACTTTACACCAAAAATACTCGAGATAAAAAAGGACATCGATAGAGAAAGGTAAAGGATACGGTTTAAGGTTTACAAGTGTTCATCCTGACTTGAAACTACATTGGTTGCTATTCCTAAAAAATATATAATAAAAGTATACTATATTCATTTGCGGTGTCAAGGTAATCGCTCGGTTGTATAATAGCGCGCCACTTTCTTGTTAGCCGTGCGAAGCCAATTAATTAATAAAATAAGTATTGCTGAGGATTACGATTTAGTTTATAAAGTTTTATAGAAACTATTATTGTTCAGCAAAGCTAGGGCTAAGATTTGGTGAGGTGGCTACTCTTAAATGGAAGAATATAAATTTTGATGACAATACCATAAAAATAATTCGTGATGAGACTTTTAATCCCAAGGGCAGAAGTAAAAAAAATAGAAAGCCAAAAGAACACATTATACCTACAAGTATAGATGTGGCAGAAATGTTAAAATCCTTACCACGTTCAAGTAAATACATATTTCTTAAAGACGGAAAACCTATAGACAGAGAAGAGAAAAGCTTCAAAAAGTGGATTATAGCAATAGTGAGGGGAACAGAGCTGGAAGGAATGATTCGCTTCCACGGGCTAAGGCACATTACAGGGGATATTCCGGGGAATGCCGGGTGGGACATCTTTAAGATAAAAGAATTTTTTAGGCCACAGCGACACTGAAACAACGGAGCGATATATCCTAATTGCGGACAAAACTAAACAGGAAATGGCTGGAATGCTTGGAGATTTTTTTAAAAATACTAAACAAAAATACTAAACATAGCCGAGATTTTCCGGTGTTTTGTTTGCTATTTCTACAGAAAAATGTATAATAAAAATATAACCTATTCGTTCGCGATGTCAAGGTTAATCATTCGCTTGTATGCAGGTGTGTTTTTATTACTCGCGCTAAGCCGATTAATTAATAAAATAAGTATTGCTGGGAATTAGGGTTTACTTTAGCCAGTTTATTAAAAAAACATTATTTATGGTAAAGCAGGCGATATGATCCGATTAAAATTTTAGATATAGCAACAATAATCATGAGTTATTTATGCGATTTAGAAAACAAAAGTATTTATATAATCAGAGAAGCCTATGCTCGTTTCAGAAACATAGCCCTTCTTTGGTCCATTGGGAAAGATTCCACTTCCCTTTTATGGATCACCCGCAAAGCCTTCTTCGGAAAAATCCCCTTTCCCGTCATGCACATAGACACTGGTTTTAAATTCGAGGAGATTTATCAGTTTAGAGACAAATATACTAAAGAGTGGGGGTTAAAACTCATCATCAGTAAAAACGAACAAGCCTTAAAAGAAGGGATGAATCCTAATAAAGGCGAAAAATTTGAGTGTTGCAATGCCTTAAAGACAGCCGCGCTGAAGATGACCATAAAAGAATATGGCTTAAAAGCTTTATTATTAGCCATTAGAAGAGATGAACATGGCATAAGAGCAAAAGAGAGGTATTTTTCACCACGAAGCGCTGATTTTACTTGGGATTATCAAAATCAACCCGCGGAACTTTGGGATTTATATAAATCCCAAATTGTCGAAGAACAGCATTTTCGTATTCACCCAATGCTGCACTGGACTGAGCTGGACATTTGGAGATACATTAAGAAAGAAAAGATACCCATGGTAAACCTTTATTTTGCTAAGAATGGCAAAAGATATAGAAGCATAGGTTGTAAAACTTGCTGTATGCCGGTTAATTCTAATGCTAACACTATACGTAAAATAGTAAAGGAGCTTGAGACAACAAAAGAAGCAGAGCGTAGCGGCAGAGCCCAGGATAAAGAGAATGCTTACACTATGCAAAAATTAAGATCCCTTGGTTACATGTAATTTTTACAGTTCGGATAGTTTAGAGACAAGCAGATGACTATTCAAACAATGGGGTGGTGTATGAGAATGTGTAGAATTTTTGTTTGCGCGGTTACCTTAGCATTTATAGCAAATATTGCCTTGGCAGGAGAGGTTGATATATTGGTGCGAAAATTAGTAGAGAAAGGAATATTGACGCCCAGCGAAGCTCGGCAGATTATAGCAGAGACTAAAGAAGAAGCGAAGAAAGAAGCTCAACAGATTATAGCAGCGACTAAAGAAGAAACAAAGAAAGAGATTGCGCAAGGCAAATATTCTTCACTTCCGTCATGGGTACAGAACACTAAACTTAGAGGAGATTTTAGGTTAAGGTATCAATATGACCATGCGAAATTTTTAGCAAATTCTACAACAAATAAAAATGGAGACCAGCACAGAGCTAGAATTCGCATGCGCCTTGGAATTGAAAGTAAAGTTAACGATAAATTATTAGCAGGCGTTGGTATTGCTACCGGTAAATCTGATGCTAGTGGTGACGCTGCTCGTTCTACCGATATAACACTCGGCGGTGACGGAGGGTTTGGTAAGGAACCGATTGCATTAGACTACGCTTTCGCACAATACAGTCCTACTTCCTGGGCCACATTAGTTGGCGGTAAATTCAAAAATCCATTATGGGAACCAGGAGACCTTATATGGGATACCGATATCAATCCCGAAGGCGGCGCTATTAAATTGAGCACTACAAAATTGCTACTCAATACAGAATTATTCATGAACGCCGGAGTTTTATTAGTTGAAAATAAAAACAATTGGTCAGCTGACCCAACTCTTTTTGCAGTGCAGCCTGGTATTGTTTATAATTTTAACGAAAAAATAAAATTAAAAGGCGCTTTTTCTTTCTACGATTTTACCGATGCCCGCGGGAAAGTCCTAAGCGGTTCTTCCGGAACCAACAGCGGTGCTAGCACCGGATTATGGTATAGCTACAGAAATATCATTCCTGCAATGGAATTAGGAATAAAAGAGCCATTAAAATTTTTAAGGTTGGATCTTCCGTATTTTGGTCTCTTTGGAGAATATGTCCAAAATGTAGCGCTTCAGTCCAACGACAATACCAGCGATGACAACACTGGCTACATGCTTGGATTTAAGTTTGGTACCGAAAAAATAGAAAAGTGGAAAGATTGGCAGTTCAGATATAATTATGTAATGTTGGAAAAAGACGCTATTTTGGATATTTTGCCAGATTCTACTCGCTATAGTGGGAAGACAGGAATTAGATCGCATAAAGTTATGTTCGACTGGGGCTTAGGAAAAAATACCTGGCTTGGTTTTAATTATTATTACGCCTGGCAGCTTAAAGGAAACTTTGGCTCTACTCAGTCTAAACCGGCAACTGTAGCACAAGTTGACTGGAATTTACAGTTTTAATCGACGCGCAGAAATCCCTGGCGCTTTAGGCCCTTCCTTTATAAGGAATTAGTAAGGCCTATCCCCGTGGGATTAGCCCGGGGATGAATGCGCCAAAGATTATCCCGACGAGGTCGCCAAAATTATTGTAAAGAATTTTGGCGTATGTAGCCCAACAGGGCATCCTGGTGGATAGCCGAGTCGGGGTTATAGAGAAACCTCGGGTTTTAACCAGAGGAGGTTCATTAGGAGGGTAAATAAATGCGCTGCGTCATGAAAAATAAAATTTTTATCCGCCTTCGCAGAAAACCACGGGCTTGCCCGTGCCTGCCCGCCGAAGCCTCGGCGCAGGCGGGGATGAATGCGACAAAATGTGCTTCGGCGGATGTTACTAAATGGGCAAGCCCTAAGGCGGATAACCCACCGAAGCCTTGGCGAAGGTGGGTATATTTAGGTACCACGGGCTTGCCCGTGGGGTGTTCCATATTTTTGTTATTATCCCTAACAGTTCTTTTTATAAGCGCTAAATCATTTGCTAAGGAGAACACCATAAGGATAGGTTATTTTCCTAATATTACCCACTCGCAAGCTGTTGTTGGGGTAGCAAAGGGAGTGTTCCAAAAACATTTAGGTGACAAAGTTAAAATTGAAGTAAAAATGTTTAATGCTGGTCCCTCGGTTATCGAAGCGCTTTTCGCGGGAGAATTAGATTTGGCATACATTGGGCCAAACCCCGCTATAAATGGGTATATTAAATCTCAAGGAGAAGCGTTGTGTATTATTGCCGGCGCAACTAGCGGTGGGGCAGGATTGGTGGTACGCAAAGACTCTGGGATTAATAAAATAAGGGACTTTCACGGTAAAAAAATTGCCTCACCGCAGTTAGGCAATACCCAGGATGTTGCCTTACGCGCATGGTTAAAAAATAACGGCTTTATTTTAAAGGAGAAAGGAGGAGACACACAGGTTATACCTTTAGCAAACCCCGACCAGTTAACCTTATTTTTGAAAAAAGAAATTGATGGTGCCTGGACAGTAGAACCGTGGGTGAGTAGATTAATCCAGCAAGGCGACGGCAGGCTTTTTTTGGACGAATCTTCGCTTTGGCCAAACGGAGAATTTGTTACCGCAAATATAATTGTTAACAAAAAGTTTTTAAAAGAACACAGGGATTTAGTAAAAAAATTTATTGCAGCACATATAGAAATGACTCAATGGATAAACGACAATTTAGAAGAGTCAAAAAAGATTATCAATTCTGAACTTAAAAGAATAATCGGAAAGTCATTGCCACCGCAAGTTATCGATCAGGCTTTCTCAAGGCTTAAAGTAACCTACGACCCCATTAAAACTTCGCTATTGACTTCGGCAAAATGGGCCTTTGAACAGGGATTTTTAGGAAAAACTTTTCCCGATCTTTCCGGGATATATGATTTATCCATCCTAAACGAGATTCTAAGCGAAAAAGGGTTAGAGCCAATCAATGGGTAGTAACATCCCTTATTTAAAAATAGAAGAGGTGTCAAAGCATTTTCCTACCCCAGGTGGGTGTTTGCCAGTTTTAGAAAAAATTAATTTAGAGATCAGGGAAGGTGAATTTATCTGTATCGTCGGGCCCTCGGGTTGCGGAAAGACCACTTTACTTAATATAATTGCTAACCTTGAAGCAGTAACCACGGGGCGTATCTTATATAAAGGTAAAACCTTGCCTGTTACCGGGCCCGATAGATTGGTAATTTTTCAGGAGTTGGGGTTATTCCCTTGGCTTACCGTGCAGGATAATGTGGAGTTTGGTTTAAAAGTGAAAAAAACTCCTTCGGCAAAGCGAAAAAAAATAGCCGACGAATATTTACGTATGGTTAACCTAATCAAGTTTAAAAATTTCTTTATTCATGAATTATCAGGGGGGATGAAACAACGTGTAGCCTTGGCGAGAGCCTTAGTTATGGATCCCGAAATACTTCTTATGGATGAACCTTTCGCGGCGCTAGACGCACAAACCAGGGACCTTCTGCATCAAGAATTACAGAAGATATGGAGCCATACCAAAAAAACCATATTATTTGTAACTCACAATGTAAGAGAAGCAGCTTGTTTGGGCGACAGAGTAATAGTTTTCTCCGCTCAACCGGCGTCTGTTAAAGCCTCTTTCGACATAAACTTGCCTCATCCGCGGCAAATCGAAAGCCCAGGATTGATGGATATAGTAAGGCCTATTATAGAGGAATTAAAGCCCGAAATTGAAAAGATAACCAAAATAAACCATGAAGAGAGCAATTAAGCAACTTATTTTTTATTCACTTATAATTTCCTCATGGCAAGCCGTGATTATGTTAAAAATCTGGCCTGAGTATATTTTTCCATCCCCAATAAAAGTTTTAGAAGCTTTGTTGGAGGGTTTTAAAAACTCTACATTTCCTATAGCCATAGGTATAAGCTTAAGGCGTATATTCTTAGGTTATGGCATATCAATATTGTTGGGTTGTTTTCTGGGTATTGCAATGTGGAGGTTTAAGCTTATAAATGATACCATAGGGGGATTGATTTTAGGCCTACAGACTCTGCCGAGTATTTGCTGGCTTCCTTTAGCTTTAATTTGGTTTGGTTTGAATGAAAAGGCAATTATTTTTGTAGCAATTATGGGCGCGTTATTTTCAATTACGCTTGCAACGGACTCATGCATTAGAAATATTCCCCCCATATATTTAAAAGTTGGTAGAAATATGGGCGCAAGGAAACTAGCTCTTTTATGGAAGGTGATGATACCGGCAGCCCTACCTCATTTTATACCCGGATTAAAACAAGGCTGGTCCTTTGCCTGGCGCTCGCTCATGGCAGGAGAATTACTTTTTGTGAATCTCGGGCTAGGCTATTTATTGATGGTAGGAAGGGAGCTAAATGATATGAGCCAGGTTATCGCCGTTATGTTGGTGGTAGCTTCTATAAGCATTTTGGTTGACAAATTATGTTTTGGTAGAATTGAAGCGAACATTAGAAAAAAGTGGGGTCTAAAGGTGTAATTTCAGACCGACCATCCCCGGGCTTTACAGATTGGGTCATATCAGCGCCTGAACACTGGTTTGCACAATATATAGGCGCAAATTTGATTGCGATTAGGGGATATTTCTATATGTTGTGTTTTTTTATAATAAAAATTTGATTTGACCCAGCCTGTTTAGCCCGTGGAGTGGATTCATTTGAGATTGAAAAATGTGGAGAGAAAACGAACACCTGAAACTAGTTATCGTTGGTCATGTTGATCATGGCAAATCTACGCTTATCGGGAGGTTATTGCTCGATACAAACTCTTTGCCTAAAGAAAAAATAGATGAGTTAAAAAGAATTTCCAAAGAACTGGGTAAAGAAACCGAGTTAGCTTATTTATCAGATCAGCTGAAGGAGGAGCGGGAACAAAATAAGACAATCGACACCACACAGCTCTTTTTCAAAACAAGAAAACGCAGTTACGTAATTATCGATACTCCGGGCCACGTGGAATTTATTAAGAATATGCTTAGCGGTGCAAGTCTAGCTCAAGCCGCAATACTAATAGTAGACATCAAAGAAGGTATTATGGAGCAAACAAGGCGCCACGCTTATCTAGTAAAGATGCTTGGGATAGAAGAGATAATAGCGGTTTTTAATAAGATTGATTTGATTAATTATGAAGCCGCAAGATTTGAGGAAGTCAAAAATGAAGTTTTAAAATTTCTGGGTAGTTTAGATATAAAACCGCTTTTTATGATACCGATTTCAGCAAAAACCGGCTTAAATATTTCTACGAAATCTTCCGCTACGCCTTGGTATAAGGGCCCATTTTTATTGCAAGCGCTCGACTCACTAAAGTTTGAAAAAAAAGCAAAAGATAAACCGTTACGATTTTGCGTTCAGGATGTATACGAGGTGGATAAGGAAAAAATTATCCTCGGCAAGATTCTTTCAGGCACCTTAAAACAGGGGCAGGAAGTGATATTAATGCCTTCCTTGGAAAAAACAAAGATAAAATTTATAAAGGTCTTTCCAAGAAATATCAAGCAAGCGCACAAAGGAGAATGCGTCGGTTTAATTCTGCAGAATCCAGCTAGGGCGGTCAGGGGTAAAATAATTGTTCAAAAAGAAAACCCCCCACAAGCAATAAACCGTTTCAAGGCTAATATTTTTTGGATTTCAGCCGACCCACTATTGATTAATCGCCGCTTAACTTTAAGATGTAGTACTCAAGAAGTTGTCTGTATAGCAGAAGAAATTGAAAAGCGAATGAATTCCTCAACGTTAGAAATTATTGAAGAAAATGCTAAAGAGCTTCGAGTTAATGAGACCGCTCTCGTAACTTTCAAAACAGAAACCTCAATATTTATAGAAAAATTTTCAGAAATAGAAGAATTAGGAAGATTTACAATAGAAAGAGAATATAATCCACAAGGAATTGGCTTTACGGTATAAGAGGTTTGTAAATCAACCAGTCTCCGCGGCAAGCCGCGGAGTATGTTCTATACTAATATTATCACTGGTTCATTCATTGCCTTGGAATGAGGTCAACTACGTTTACGATTTCGGCTTCATCCCCGTGGCAAGCCACGGGGTATTCGCCG
>JAUYCY010000001.1 GCA_030692055.1 Candidatus Omnitrophota bacterium
AAGCAGTAGGCATAAAGATAAAATTTATACTTTTCTTTTGACTCTTTTAGATATTCAAGGAATTTACGGTAGTCGTAATCGCTATGGTAAATTTTCTTTCGGTTGTCGCCGCGGCTGGTTATATGGTAAAAGCAATTTTCACTTTGTATACGGTAAGGCCTGGCCATAGAGAAATCATAGCAGAAAGAATGAAGCTGTCAAGAGGTTTTCAACATTCAAGGGCTGACCCCATATCCTATTCTTAAAACCTGTTTCTTTCAATAATTGGAGAAGGGATTTATTCTTTATTCGCTGAAATTCTTCAGGCAGACTACAAATTTTAGCAACTATCTCATTTTTATCAAACATAATCCAGAAATTAACAGCAGAGATATTAACTGTAAGAATAAAATATTTTTTTGATGCCTCTGATTATATTCTAAAGGTGACACTACTAATTGAAACTTAATATTTTTATCTGTTTTAAGTTTCTCGATCGATAACCCCTTAAGGGTTTCAATCCTAAGTGTATAAAAAGTATTTTCTTTTAAAGAAATATTCTCACCTAATGCATAATATAATCCTCTGATGTCGCCAGTAATACTAATTTTAAAACATTTTTTTTGCATAAAATCATCCTTGGTGCAGTCCATTGAAGCAATTAACTCTTTTATTAAAAGATTATTTTTATCAAAGATTGAAATTCTATACTCACCGTCAAAAAAAGACTCCTTATATGGATTAAAGTTGTTTGATATAATTTTTGCTTCGATATTATATTGTGAATTTATTTTACTTTCAAAGTGGTATTCTTGTATTAATCCTTTTTTAGATAAATCTATTTGTTGATTTACATAAGATATGGGTTTGCGAAAATTAATAGCGCCTTTCGATAATGTAAACCAATTAAATATTACCAGTTTAACTATAATAATTAAAGAAACGAAAAAGCAAAAAACCCAAAATTTTTTACTTTTTTTCAATAAGATATCCCCCATTTAATCACCGTTTCCTTATTTTTTATTTAGTCGGATAGGCTTGTCGGCGCCAGGTTCCCACCCATGTAAATTCGGTAAAAGACAACCAACATCTAGAATTATACCACTTGTATATGAATTACTATTATAAAATGGATCAAAACTCCACGGGGTAGGGTCATAAGGCAAGTTATCTTTATATTTACCTGCGGAAGATAGGAAATCGTTAATCAATTGCGAATCGGATCGTCTTTTTGGATCGAGAATCCTTTGAATATTTTTAAGATTATTTGTCCTGTCAGGAGCAAAATTCGTTGGATTGGCGACTAAATTTCCAAAAAAGCTATTTAAATTCGGCTTGTTATTGGGGTTAGCACTAAGAGTTGCCTCTAGTTCACCTTTTGAATTTCTATGAAAACGAGGATCATTGACAAAATCATTGGGATTATCTGGATGAAGAATAATTACAGTATGGTAACCCCCAGGAGCTGCTTCTCTGTTCCCTAAAGCTACCCATAACCCCAAAGGATCTATGGCATTCACCGGGTCATTCTTGCAATATAAATACATATTCGGCCCATCAATCATACCCAAGGGGTCTGGGGTGATGAAGCGGCCGATGCGCGGGTCGTAATAACGCGCGCCAAAGTAAACAAAACCGGTTGTATCCTGTTCTTTGGTTAAGAATTGGCGGTTGTTGGGGGTTGAACCAGTTGTAGTAATTATATTGCCAAAGCTGTCATAGGCATAGGAATTTAGTCTTGCTGAGGAAGGATTTGAGGTATGGACCACGCTTCCTAAGCTATCGTAGTGGTAATACTGTGAGCCAGTAGCAGCCTGTTGGCTAAGAATGCCACCTATTCCTCCAAGGCTATTGGGATTACGTACGAATGTGATTATGGGGTCAGCCCTTGAAACTTGAAATTATCCTTTCGACCAGTCGTTTTGTTTTTGAATTTCGTTGTATAAGGCTGTCGGCATCTTTTGCTGCCTTGCTTACAGCGGAAAAAGTAATACCAAATTTCTCCCCTATTTGCGAATTTGTTAATTGCGTAAAG